>NZ_JBYOKU010000028.1:0-84264 GCF_057799175.1 Pseudomonas sp. 14P5.3.2
CTGGGGGCGTCGATTCAGGCGACGCGGCGCTCGTTCAAACGATCCGCACCACCTTCGGCCACGCGGCGTTCCTGCAGACGATCCGAGCCACCTTCGGCCACACGGCGTTCCAGCAGACGATCCGAGCCACCTTCGGCCACGCGGCGTTCCAGCAGACGATCCGAGCCACCTTCGGCCACGCGGCGTTCCAGCAGACGATCAGAACCACCTTCAGCCACACGGCGTTCCAGCAGACGATCCGAGCCACCTTCGGCCACGCGACGTTCCAGCAAACGATCAGAACCACCTTCAGCCAAACGGCTTTCCATCAACTTGTCCGAGCCGCCTTCAGCGACCAGGGTGTGAGCGGGCGTTGCTGCAAAAGCGTTAACTGCGAGAACCGAGAAAGCGATGCCGAGGATGGTTTGGCGTTTCATGATCGTGTGCTCCGGGGTGTATTGGGTGGGTATGGAGCGGATGTTACGCCGCGGAGTTTTTATGAGAACTTCATTGACGTGATGGTGACTATCGACGCCAGCGATGTGTGCCAGACCCCCTGTTCTAGAGATGTTCCGCGCGAATGCACAGCTCTCCGGTGGCGCGGGTCAGGGCCAGGTCGTGCAGTGCGTCATGGGTCAGACCCTGGCGAGCCTGGGCCAGCAAGGCCGGGCAATTCGGGGCGCGGCGGAACGGCGCGAAGTCGGCGTACTGGCGCAGCAGGCGGGTCTGCAACTCGTCCAGGCGCGGACGAATTTGCCTGGCCAGATCCGGACGCGGAGTGTCCGGCGCCACACCGGCCGTTTGCCATTGTGCGAGCAATCCATACTGCACCAATTTGTTGGCCTCCATTTGCGCCGCAATCAACTGCGCAACGTCTTCGGGGTCGAGCTGGTGTTCGGTCGCCAAGGTGCGGGCATTGGCGATGACCTGAGCTTCGCGCGGGCTGTCCTGAATCGGCTTGCCGCTGTCCCATTTGGTCAGCGCTACCAGATCGCCGATGTTCAGGCGTTCGTTCAATGTCGCCAGCAAGGGGCGCAACGCTTCGGCGGGAGCGGGGGCTTCGGCGGCACCAGCGATGTGGCTGAAAACAACCAGCACGGAACAGGTCAGAGCATTTCGCAGAAGAGGCATGGCAAGGCGCGATCCAATGATAAGAGTGCCGCCATTTAAGCCTTGCGCCGAGGTCATGTCGACTGACTTTAACCCGCGCATCTAGCGTAATATCCATCGCATCTCCCACCCCGAGACGGATCCTCAATGCAAACCCCTGCCACCACCAAACCCCTCTGGCAAACCTACCTGCTGTTCCTCGCGCCGATGGTGCTGTCGAACTTCCTGCAATCGATGTCGGGCACGATCAACAGCATCTACATCGGGCAGATGCTCGGCACTCAGGCGTTGGCGGCGGTGTCGGGGATGTTTCCGATCATCTTTTTCTTCATCGCGCTGGTGATCGGTCTGGGCGCGGGGGCCGGGGTGTTGATCGGTCAGGCGTGGGGCGCACGTGAGGCGCACATGGTGAAGGCGATCGCCGGGGCAACGCTGTTGCTGGGGGTGTTGATCGGCTTGCTCGCGGCGGTGCTGGGCAGTGTGTTTGCGCGGCAGGCGTTGCAGGGGCTGGGGACGCCTGCGGATGTGCTGGATGATGCGGTGGCGTATGCGCACGTGATGATGTGGATTCTGCCGTCGATGCTGGTGTTTGTGCTGTTCACGCAGTTGCTGCGCGGGGTCAGTGACACCGTGTCACCACTGTTGGCGCTGATCGTGTCGACCTCGGTCGGGCTGGCGCTGACCCCGGCGTTGATTCGTGGCTGGTTCGGTTTGCCTCAATTGGGAATCCAGAGCGCCGCCTTCGCCGGTCTGGCGGGTAACCTGTCGGCGATGGCGTGGCTGGCCTGGCGGCTGATTCGCAAGAACCATCCGCTGGCGCCAGACCGCGAGTTCTTCGCGGCACTGCGGCTGGACGGAGCGATTCTGGGCAAGGTGCTGCGCATCGGTCTGCCGACCGGGGTGCAGATGATTGTGCTGTCGCTGTCGGAGCTGGTGATCCTGGCGCTGGTGAATCAGCACGGTTCCCAGGCGACGGCGGCGTATGGCGCGGTCACGCAGATCGTCAACTACGTGCAGTTTCCGGCGCTGTCGATTGCGATCACCGCGTCGATCCTCGGCGCGCAGGCCATCGGTGCCGGGCAACAGCAGCGCATGGGGCCGATTCTGCGCACCGGGCTGCTGATCAACGTGTGCCTGACCGGTGGCTTGATCGTGCTCGGTTACCTGTTGTCGCACTGGCTGCTGGGGTTGTTCCTGACCGAGGATTCGACCCGAGTGATGGCCGAACATTTGCTGCACATCATGCTCTGGAGCCTGCTAGTGTTTGGTTTTCAGGCGATCATCGGCGGGATCATGCGTGCCAGTGGCACGGTGCTGGTGCCGGTGGCCATTGCGATTATCTGTGTGGTTGGCGTGCAGTTACCGGCGGCTTACTGGCTGGATGGGCAGTACGGTTTGCAGGGGGTGTGGATGGCGTTTCCGGTGGCGTATCTGGGCATGCTGGTGTTGCAGACGCTGTATTACAAACTGGTCTGGCAGCATCAGAAGATCGAGCGGCTGGTCTGAGCCCGAACCACACCGGCAGACAAATGACATGGCGCATCCGCGGGTTGTTTGCTTAAGTCAGTCGAGGCCTCGAAGGTTTGGCCTGTCCGGAGAATCCCATGCGTGCCCGATTCACCGCTGTGGCCCTGTTTGCCTGCCTGTGTGCCACGAGCGCAGCGCAGGCCGCTGAGTACAACCGTGTCAACACCACCGCCAGCCAGATCAGTTTCACCTACAACCAGATGGGCTCGCTGATGTACGGCACCTTCGGCAAGTTCGACGCGACACTGCAGTTCGACAGCGACAACCTCGCCGACGCCCACACCACATTGCACATCGACCTCAACAGCATCGACGCCGGCAGCACCGACGCCAACACCGAACTGGTGAAGCCGGCGTGGTTCGATACGCAGCGCTTTCCCGTGGCGGTGTTCGAGTCCAGCCGTTTTACCCGGGTCACGGGCAATCATTATCTGATCGCCGGCCAGCTCACCCTCAAGGGCATCACCCGCGAGGTGCAGGTGCCGGTCGAGTTGAAACCGGACAGTTCGATCGGCATTTTCGACGGTGAACTGGTGCTCAAGCGTGACCAGTTCGGACTCGGGGCGGGGGAGTGGGCGGACACTGTGCTGTCCAACGACATCGCGATCAAGTTCAAGGTGGTGGCGCCACAGCAGTGACGCCACCGCTGGCGATCAATACGCGCGCCAGTGTCCCGGCGCCCAGCGCCACTCACGCCCATCCCAGCGATAGTGACCGGCGACCCAGTGATAACCGGGTGCTGGCATGACCGGCACGACTTCCACCGGCGGCGGTGGCCGATGCGGCCGGACCGGCTCGACGATGCAGCCGGACAAGGAGATCGCGACCAGAGAGGCAACGAGCAGGGTTTTCAGGTTTCGCGACATGGCGGTCTTCCCGGTAGATGAGTTGTTGTTGCCGAGCGGGTTCAACGGGCCCAGTGGCCTTCGACCCAGTACCAGTTAGGCCCGCGCGCCTGCCAGTGGCCTGGTCGCCAGTGCGCGCCGTACCTCACCGGTTGCCAATGACCGGGCATCCAGACGTAGCCGCGTCCTTCCCAGCGCCAATGGCCCTGATCCCAGACATAACCGGGGCGCGGGCCGGGCATCACTTCCATGCGCATCGGCGGCGGTGCCTGCTGAATGTAAACCGGGGGTTGTGCAAACACCGGGGTGCTGGCCAGCGCTGCCAGGGTCAGCGGCACCAGCAACAAGGCTTGCCGCCATTTGAACAGAGAACGCAAAACGTTCATGTGAACTCCTCAAGGCCTGCGTTAAAAAAGTGAACGCAGCTGAAGAATTGGACGCTAAATCGGCGAAAGATCCGAGCCTTGGCAGATGAAATTTTCTTCAGGTCAACCGTCAGCTTGCTTCGGTATTTCCTGCGACGGTGGCAGGCGTCGGGACACGGTATGATGTCGCGGTTTTCCGCCGGAGTTCAGTTGTCATGCCACGCATCACCCACTACAAATCCCCATGCCCCGAAAGCGTCAACAGCCAGATTCTGCAACTGGTGGTCGACAATCTGACCGACATCAGCGCGGTCGGTCTCGGCCCGAGCAATCTGCTGTACAACGTCTATCAGTACGCGGTCGGCTATGAGGTGCATCTGTATCTGGAAGCGTTGAATGGTGACAAGGGCACCGAGGTGGAGTTGCTGGTGGCGACGGCCGAGGATGATCCGGAGCGGGTCACCGGTTTCCTTTTGTACCTGCCGATGCAGGGCGATTGGGAAGCGTGCAGCGTCGCCTACATGGCGGTGCGCGAAGGCTATCGGCGCCAGGGCGTGGCGCGGGCGATGATTGGCGAGATGGTGACGCGTTATCCGCATGCCGAACTGAACTGCAGCGTCGGCAAGGTGCCGTACTTCGAGGCGCAGGGGTTCGAAGTGATCGGCGCTCGGGAAACCCAGGTGCTGATGAGCACCCGGCATTACCGCAGCAATGGCCTGCGCGGTTTCATCGACACCACGCCCATCTACCGCTCGCTGGAAGTGCAGCAGATCCACACCTACCTGCTACAGAAAAACGGCAAGCGCGCCATGCTCGACGCCGAGAAGCAGCGTGACCGGCATCTGGATCAGACCACCCGCCACGTCGAAGAATTTGTCCGCCAGCGCCTGACGCTGCACTGAGTCAGACGCAAAAAACAGACAAAAAAAGAGCCTCGAAGCTCTTTGATGGGGAGAAGTAGAGCCCACGAGGCTCAAGTTGCGCATGAACAAGGAGACGGGCTTGATTGGGGGTTCAGAACACCCGTTCCCTACGCAGGCGCTCAGGAGTGAAGCGCCTGCGTACCCTCATCATGGGAACGTGCCGGCTTTGACTCAAGTACCGCTAGTCGCACGGGCGGCGGCCCGTTCCACCATCGCAATGATGGTGGCGAACAATTCGTCCTTCGCTTGCTCTGCACTGATTTCTGCGCTCGCGGCAGCATTCGACAGGGCTTCGGCGGCACCGAGCATGGCGCGCAAAGCGGCCTGAGTGATTTCGCCGCCAGCAGCAAGCGGTTGTAGCACGCTACGACATTTTTCGAGGAAGATCGCCTCGTAATCGCGTTTGATTTTCTCCAGCTCCGGCGTGCTGCCCAGCGCGGCAATCACCCCCGGAATCTCGTTTCCCTGCAATAACACGCAATCGACGTACGCCGTGGCGATCACTGTCGCGGTGGCGGTCAGTGTCGGCGGACATTGGTCGATGGCAGCGTCCATCACCGCGGTCTGGCGCGTATCAAAGTCCCGGTAAAGCGCCGCAAGCAGGCCCGAGCGCGTGGTGAAGTGGTCGTAGACCACCGGTTTGGTCACGCCAGCCTTTTCCGCCAGATAGCCCAGGGTCAGGGCATCGGTGCCCTCGGCGCGGATGATCTGCCAGGCGACATCGAGCAATTGACGATTGCGATCTTCCCGCGACAAGCGTCGGCGCGGTTGGGCAGGGGAATCGGCTTCGGAGATTTCTGTGGTTGACATCACTTATATACCAAACGTAACTTACTGTTCGTAACTTACCAAGAGTATATAGCCCTTGGTCTGCGCAAACTTACAGGAGAATTCCCATGCATGCATTGATTGTTGTGGCGCATCACGAGCCGCGTTCGCTGACCCACAGCATAGCGACACAAATTGCTGAGGGCCTGACCCGCGCCGATTCGACCAACACCAGTGAAATTGCCGATTTGTACGCGGAAGGTTTCCAGCCGGTTTTCGGCGCGGCGGATTTCGCCGTGCATCACCGTGAGGCGCAGCCGCCAGCCGACGTGCTGGCTGAACAGGCGCGGATTGATCGCGCCGATGCGCTGGTGCTGGTGTTCCCGGTCTACTGGTGGTCGATGCCGGCGCTGCTCAAGGGCTGGATCGATCGGGTGTTCAGTAACGGCTGGGCGTTTGATTTCGCTGGCGACCTCCAGCATGTGAAGAAGCTGCAGCGCCTGCGCGTGCATCTGGTCGGCCTTGCAGGGGCCGATGAACGCGCTTATGAACGTCACGGTTATGGCCCGGCGATGAAGGCGCAGATCGAACACGGGATTTTCGATTACAGCGGGGCGGCGGTGGTGAGTTCGACGCTGATGGTGGAGTCGGAGGTGCGTGATCCGCAGGAGCATCTGCAAACGGCGCGGCACATCGGCGCCCAGATGTTCACCTGAGCCGTACCTCCTGTAGGAGCTGCCGAAGGCTGCGATCTTTTGATCTTGTTTTTAGAAAATCAAAAGATCGCAGCGTGCCGCAGCTCCTACAGGTGTTGTCAGCGGGCGCCTGGCCAGCCGGCTTTGGCGAGGGCGGCGAGCAGCGTTTCCTTATCCAGCCCCGGCACCGCATGGCCATTGCCTTCGGCACTGTCACTGGCGAGCAGAGCATTGATGATCGCTTCTTCGACCGCCTCGGTAGCCGCGAGGAACAGTTCGCTGATGTGGTCGTTGTTGACCATGCGCAAGCCGTCGCAGGTCGGCGCGCCTTTGCCCTCGTAAGCGGCGGGTGGCACCTGCTCGTTGCCGGTGGCAAAGGCAATGAAAATGTCGCCGCTGTGGTCTTCGTTACCGCCGCCGCTGCGCGCCAGACCGAGGCTGGCGCGTTGCGCGAGACGGGTGCATTGATGCGGCAGCAGCGGTGCGTCGGTGGCCAGGCAGACCACGATCGAACCCATGCCCGGATGCGGCAGCGAAGCACGCAGGAACGGCGAATCCACCTGCTCCATGTAGCGGCCCACCGGATAACCGTCGACCCGCAACTCGCTGCGAATACCGTGGTTGGCCTGCACGATCGCGCCCACCGTCCAGCCGCCCTGAGCGCTGCTCAAACGCCGTGACGCGCTGCCGATCCCGCCCTTGAATTCATGGCAGATCATGCCGCTGCCGCCACCGACGGCGCCTTCTTCGACGGCGCCGTCATGCGCCGAATCCAGCGCCTCGGCAACATGCTCGGGCTTGACGTGAAAACCATTGATGTCATTGAGCAAGCCATCGAAGGTCTCCAGCACCACCGGCATGTTCCAGTAAAGGCGTCCGTCGTCCGGTTGCTGCTGGCGATCCAGCGCAATCAACGCATCGCGCACCACGCCGAGGCTGTGGGTGTTGGTGAAGGCGATGGGACTGGTCAGCAGCCCGGCCTCGCGAATCCACTCAAGACCGGTGGCATCACCATTGCCGTTGAGCACATGTACCCCGGCGAAGCACGGCTGCTGGTTGGTCGAGCCGCGACGCGGCTCGATCACGGTAACGCCGGTGCAGATGTCACGCCCGACCGCGCTGCGGCCACGCACGTTGCTGTGGCCGACGCGTACGCCGGGGACGTCGGTGATGGCGTTGAGTGGGCCGGGTTGCAGTTGGCCGATACGGATGTTGAGGTCACGGGCACGGGGTTTCATGGATTGTCTCTCTATAACAAGGCAGAAATGAATGAGCGGGGCTGAACACAAAACCCTGTGGGAGCGTGGCTTGCCCGCGAAGGCGTCCGTCCAGCCAATGCATGTGTCGCCTGACACACCGTCATCGCGGGCAAGCCACGCTCCCACAGGTTTTGTGTTGTTTGCAGATGGGTTTACTGGCCGTTCTTGACCTTGCTCCACACCCGCGTGCGCACGCGCTCGGTGGCTTTGGGCAGCGGTTCCAGGGTGTACAACGTGGCCATCGCCGCCGCGGACGGATACACCGCCGGGTTTTCGCGAGTGGCCTCGGCCACCAGTGGCGTCGCGGCGCGGTTGCCGTTGGGGTACGACAGGTGATCACTGACCGGCGCGATCACTTCCGGGCGCAGCAGGTAGTCGATGAACGCCAGACCCTGAGCGCGGTTCGGCGCGTCCTTGAGCAGCACCAGCGTGTCGAACCACACCGGCGCGCCTTCCTTGGGCAGGCTGTAGGCGATCTTCACGCCGTTGTGCGCTTGCTCGGCGTTGGTCTTGGCTTCGAGCATCGCCCCGGACCAGCCCACCGCCACACAAATGTTGCCGTTGGACAGGTCACTGATGAATTTCGACGAGTTGAAGTAGGCGATATGCGGGCGCAATTTGAGCAGCAGCGCTTCGGCTTTCTGGTAGTCCTCGGGGTTGGTGCTGTTGGGCGGCAGCCCGAGGTAGTGCAGGGCCACCGGAAGCATTTCCGATGGCGAGTCGAGCATCGCCACCCCGCACTGGCCGAGCTTGGCGAGGTTCTCTTCCTTGAACACCAGATCCCACGAATCCAGCGGCGCCTTGTCGCCGAGTGCGGCGCGCACTTTGTCGACGTTGTAGCCGATACCGTTGGTGCCCCACAGATACGGCACGGCGTATTGATTGCCGGGGTCATTGTTGGCCAGTTTGCTCAGCAGATCGCTGTCCAGATTCTTCCAGCCCGGCAATTGATCGCGCGGCAGCGGGGCGAGGGCACCGGCCTTGATCAGCGTCGGCAGGCTGAAGTTGCTCGCCACCACCACGTCGTAACCGCTGCGGCTGGTCAGCAGTTTGCCTTCGAGTACTTCGGCGCTGTCGAAGGTGTCGTAAACCGGCTGAATACCGCTGTCGCGCTTGAAGTCAGCCAGGGTCGTGGGGCCGATGTAGTCGTACCAGTTGTAGACGTGCACGCTCGGCGCGTCGGCAGCATTGGCGGCACAGATGCCGCCGATACAGGCGAGCAGGCCTAGGTTGATGCCCAAGTTGATATAGCCACGACGACAACGCATGATGCGGCACTCCTGGCCTGCGGCAGGCCGGTGATGATCGGGAGTGCTCAGGCTATCGGGCCGGGCACGCCTGACCCATTCCCATCATGGGTTACTCAAAAGGGGTAGTGCGTGGACGCGTTGTTGCAGGAGTTGCCGGTGCATCAAAGTCTGGCGCGGGTGTTTGCCGCCGTCGGCCAGGACGCTTTCTGGCGGGCGCTGGTCGACACGCTGCGGTTGCTGGTGCCGCTGGACAACGCGCTGGTGGCGCTGATGAAGGCGGGTCAGGCACCGCGATTGCTGATTGACTTCGACAGCAAGGGCCGCGCCGACGAGCAGGAAGAACTGGCCAGTTACAGCGCCGGGATGTACCTGCTCGATCCGTTTTACCAAACCGCCTCGACCGGCATCGCCGACGGCTTGCACAGCCTGGCCTCGGTGGCGCCGGACCAGTTTCTGCACAGCGAGTATTACCAGAGCTATTTTCGCTCGGTGGTCGGTGAGGACGAGTTGCAGTTCATGATCAACATCGAGGGCGGCGTGCTTGGCCTGTCACTCGGACGCTCGACGACTTTCGATCTGGCGGAGCAGGGCCGTCTGCTGTGTGTGCGTGACTGGGTGCTGGCGGCGATGCGCCGACACGTGCAGCTGTTGCCGCCGCAAGGGACGGGCGCCGAGCCGGTGGCGGGAGATCTGGCAACGCTGCTCGATCGCTTCGATGCGCGCCTGACCGCCCGTGAAGTCGACACTGCGCGGCTGATTCTGCAGGGCTTCTCCAGCAAGGCCATCGCCCAGCAGATGGGCATATCGCCGGAGACGGTGAAGGTGCATCGGCGCAATCTTTATCACAAGCTCAATGTGAACGGGCATGGCGAGTTGTTTGCACTGGTGCTCCGTCCACACACTTCCTGAACCACCGCAAATCCCCCCTGTAGGAGCGAGCCTGCTCGCGAAAGCATTCTGTCAGTTGATGAAATCCTGGCTGACACACCGCATTCGCGAGCAGGCTCGCTCCCACATGGGTTATCGGGGTGCCAGGTCAATCTGTGCGTTTGAAGACGAGCGCCTTAAGACCGCTCTCAGGATCAATATCCGGAAACTCCGGCGGATTCTCCAGCCGCTGCTCAAAGCGCAGACTCGGTGCTTCCTGGGTCACGCCATCGATCAAAAAGTCCGAACCAAACGACGGATCATTCATGCACGCCAGCACCGTGCCGTGCGCCGTGAGCAATTCCGGCAAACGGCGCAGCACGCGCTGGTAGTCCTTGGTCAGCAGGAAACTGCCTTTCTGGAACGACGGCGGATCGATGATCACCAGATCGTACGGGCCGCTGTTGATTACCTTGCCCCACGACTTGAACAGGTCGTGGCCGAGGAAACTCACCTTGCTCAGGTCATGCCCGTTCAACCGGTGATTGTCGCGACCACGGCTCAGCGCGGCGCGGGACATGTCGAGGTTGACCACATGGCTGGCGCCGCCTTCGATGGCTGCCACGGAAAACCCACAGGTGTAGGCGAACAGGTTCAGTACGCGCTTGCCAGCCGCCTGCTCACGCACCCAGTTGCGCCCGTAGCGCATGTCGAGAAACAGCCCGGCGTTCTGCTTGCGCCCCAGATCAACGCGGTACTGCAAGCCGCCCTCGACGATGCTCATCTCGTCGATTTCATCCCCCAGCAACCATTCGGCGGTGCTTTGCGGCAAATACCGATGTTGCACCAACAGGGTGTGGGCGCCGGACTGGTGCCACTCGGTCGAGGTGCTGAGGTCGAGCAGCAATTGCTTGAGCGCTTCGAGCTGTTCCGGCGCGGGCTCCTTGAACAGCGAGACCAGCACCACGCCTTGCAGCCAGTCCACCGTCACTTGCTCCAGCCCCGGCCAGCAGCGCCCGCGCCCATGGAACAGGCGACGGGTTTCGCTCGGTGCGGCTGCCAGTGCAGGCAGCAGATGGGCGCGGAGGGTGGCGAGGGCTTCAGGGTTCATCAGTCACGGTCGGCAAGCAAAAGGGCCGGCATTTTAACCACAAAAACCGCCTGGCGAACGCCCGTCGCCAACGGCGGATAATGCCTGTTAAGAAAAGACCTGTATCAAAAATGAATTTATGCAGGGCGCGCCGCTCATACCAGATAAGCAGCGGAAACAAGCCGCTAAATCGTTAATGCAATTCAGGGAGTGCCAGTTCATGAGTCCAACACCGACGGCGAGCGCGCACCTTCCTGACGGGTTGATTCTGGTGGTTGAGGATGACCCGTTGATTCTGGAGTTTCTCTGCGAAATTCTTCAGGAGGAAGGTTTCAAGGTCGAGCCGCAAACCAGCGCGGATGCAGCCAAGCTGTATCTGGAAAAGCACGCGCCCGAAGTGGCGCTGCTGCTCACCGATATCACCATGCCCGGTGAAATCAATGGGGCGGGGCTGGCCAATCTGGTCGGCGAGCGCTGGCCGGACAAACCGGTGATGGTCATGTCCGGTTATGAAACCCCCGAGACTTCCGGGGTCAAGCATCCGGTGGCGTTCATCAAAAAGCCTTGGGCCATCGGCCAGTTGCTCGACTGCGTCGACAGCGCGTTCAAGTCCAAGGCGCCGCGTCTGCATTGAAGCGGCGGGTCGAATCGCCGGGCAAAAATGCTACATTGCCCGGCCAATCCGCCCAGTCTTGTCAAAGGATGCGATCTTTTGTCTGCTCACGATAACGTCTTCGATCGCGCGTTCGGCGCGTTCCTGTTCGACATGGACGGCACCGTCCTCAATTCCATCGCTGCTGCCGAGCGAGTCTGGGCGGCGTGGGCTGAGCGCCACGGAGTTGATGTCGAGACTTTCCTGCCGACCATTCACGGTGCCCGCGCCATCGATACCGTCCGCCGGCTGAACCTGCCGGGTGTGGACGCCGAGGCGCAAGCCGCGTTCATCGCCCAGGCAGAAATCGATGATGTCGATGGCATTGTGCCGATTCCCGGAGCAGTGGCGTTTCTCGATGCCTTGCCAAGGGAGCGCTGGGCGATGGTGACCTCGGCACCCCGGGATCTGGCCTTGCGGCGAATGGCGGCGGCGGGGATTCCCCAGCCTGCGGTGATGATCACGGCTGAGGATGTGACGGCCGGCAAGCCGGATCCGGCCGGTTATCGTCTGGCAGCGAAACGCCTCGGGCTTGAGCCCGCTGATTGCCTGGTTTTCGAAGACGCCACCGTCGGTATTCAGGCCGCTGAAGCGGCCGGGGCGGCACTGATGATCGTCACCACGACGCACCAGCATCCTCTCGAAACCCGCCACGCGACCCTCGCCAGTTATGAGGTGCTGAGCGTCGCTGTCGACAGTGACGGCCAACTACACCTGCAAATAACCTGACACAACACAGACCCCTGTGGGAGCGGGCTTACTCGCGAAAGCGCTCGGTCAGTTGCAAGTGATGTCGACTGATCCTGCGCCTTCGCGAGCAAGCCCGCTCCCACACTGGATCGATGTCGCAGCCAGCCTGTTGGCGATAGCGTCAGTAAACCCCCGGCAACAACCGCCAGCTACGCGCGCAGTAAGCCTCATACTCAGCGCCAAACTGCCCGCGCAGCAGCGCCTCTTCCGAGTGGATGCGCGCGATCAGCGGGATCAACGTCAGCACCGCCAGAATCAACCCGACGCTGGAGCGAAACGCCAGCGCCCAACCCACGGCGTTGACCACCAGACCCAGATAGCTTGGATTGCGCAGGCGCGTGTAAATGCCGTCAGTGACCAACCGATGCCCCGGCTGAATCGCCACCAACCCGCTGAACCGCCGCCCCAGCACAAACACCGGCCACAGCCGCAGCGCACCACCGACGATAAACAGTAACGCGCCGAGCCAGCGCACGCCTTCAGCGCCGAAGGTCCAGAAGTCGATGCGGTCGCAGTACGCCGGGAGAAATCCGCTGACCAGCCCAATCACCCCGAACGCTGGAATCACCCAACGATTGGCCCGATCCTCGCGCTCGCCAGAACTCATGTTCACATCGGTAAACAGTGACGCCACCACCATCAGCACCGTGGCCAGCGCCACCAGCACCAGCGCCCCATGCGCAAAGAACACCGCCGGCCCGCCGATGCCCCACACCGCAAGGCCCAGGTAGGCGAGGGTGGCGAGCACCGCAACCACGGTCATTTGCGCAGACATTTTCATGGTCATCTCTTGAAAAGCGGCTGATCCTTTCAGTGTAGGACGCCGCTGAACCCGTGAAGGCGTCGGGTCAGTCACCATTGATGCCGGATGTCCCGGCCCCTTCGTGAGCAAGCCCACTCCCACCCTCGATCCGGGCCAGCCCGAGAACCTCCATCCACCGACAATCCCCAGTGGGAGCGGGCTTGCTCGCGAATGCGGACTGTCAGCCGGCAGTGATGCTGGATCTGCCAACGCTATCGCCCGCAGGCTGGCTGCCAAGGGGGAGTGTGTGATGGTCGTAGGGGACTGGGTCGGTCAGGACCTTGCGAAAGGTCTCCACCAATGGTCGCAGGTTGATCCGGTGCCACGCCGCCCACAGCGGTGTGGTAAATGCCAGCCATGGCACTTCCCGCAGTATTACGCCGGGCGGGGCGTTGTGGCTCAGGCCTTTCTGGATCATCGCGATCCCCAGCCCGGACGCCACCAGTCCCAGCGCGGTGAACGGCTCGGTAGCCTGCATGCGCACATCCGGAGTGAACCCGGCGCGGATGCAGGCACTCACAAACTCATTGTTCGCGCCCTGACGCGATTGCACGCCGATCCATTCCTGATCGGCCAGGTCTTCCGGGCGCAGCGCGGTGTGTCGGGCTAGCGGGTGCTGTTCCGGCAAAGCCAGCAGCATCGGGTCGTCGAGCACCTGAAAACCCAGCAGATCCGGATCGTCGTCACTCGGCGGCTCGCTCACCAAGGCGATATCGAGGCTCCGCTGACGCAGGCCTTCAAGTTGTTCGGTGGAACTCAGGTTGTACAGCGCGACATGCACATTCGGCCGATCGACCCGCAACACCCGCAGGGCATTGGGCAGCACCCCGGCGTGCATGGCGTTCTCGCTATAGCCGATGCACAACCCGCCTTCTTCGCCCCGGCCCAGGCGTTTGCCAAGGGACTCCAGGCGACTGGCGTGGGTCAGCAGGGCGCGGGTCTCGGCGAGAAAGGTCTGGCCATCGCGGGTCAGACGGATGCGCTGCTGGCTGCGCTCGAACAGAGTCAGGCCCAGGCGTTCTTCGAGCTGGGCAATCTGCCGGCTCAGCGGCGACTGGGAAATATGCAGCCGTTCGGCAGCGCGGCCGACGTGTTCTTCTTCGGCGACGGCAACGAAGTAGCGCAACTGGCGGATGTCGATCATGTCAGACCTATAGGGACTCAAGTGCTGCGCATTATGTCTTGGACGGTCTCGGTGTCGCAATCTACGATCTGCTCAACGGTCACACCGACCCAGACACCTGTGAGGACAATTCAATGAGCTTGAAAGACAAACTGCCCGGCCAGCTCGGCTTCGGCACCGCACCGCTGGGCAACATGTTCCGCGCCATCCCGGAAGACGAAGCGCAAGCCACCGTGCATGCCGCGTGGGATGCCGGCGTGCGCTACTTCGACACCGCGCCGTTCTACGGCTCGGGCCTGTCGGAAATCCGCCTGGGTGAGGCGCTTAAACAGTACCAGCGCGATGACTATGTGCTCAGCACCAAGGTCGGCCGAGTGATTCTCGATGAAGTGGAAGATGCAGCCGCTCGCGATCTGGGCGAAAAAAGCGGCGTGTTCGAACACGGTCGCCCGAACAGGATCGTCAACGACTACAGCGCTGACGCCACGCTGCGCTCGATCGAAGACAGCCTCAAGCGCCTGCAGACTGATCGCCTCGACATCGTCTGGGTCCATGACATCGCCCAGGACTTCTATGGCGATCAATGGCTGGAATACTTCAATCAGGCTCGCACCGGCGCGTTCAAAGTGCTGACCCGACTGCGCGAAGAAGGCGTGATCAAGGGCTGGGGCCTGGGTGTGAACAAGGTCGAGCCGTGCGAACTGACGCTCGACCTGACGGAAGCGCAACCCGATGGCTTCCTGCTTGCCGGGCGCTACACCTTGCTCGATCACGAACGTGCGCTACAACGTCTGATGGATTCGGCACGGGCGCAGAACGTCGAGATCGTGGTCGGCGGCCCTTACAGCTCGGGGATCCTGGCCGGCGGCGCGCACTTCGAATACCAGAAGGCCAGCCCGCAGGTCATCGCCAAAGTCGAGCAGATCAAACGTATCGCCGCTACTTTTAACGTCGATGTAAAAGCGGCAGCCCTGCAATTCTCGCTGGCCAATCCCGCCGTTGCTGCGGTGATTCCGGGTGCGAGCAAACCGGGGCGCATTGCTGAAGATGCCGCGGCATTGTCGGCGCTGATTCCCGCCGGTTTCTGGCAGGCCATGCGTGACGCAAAACTGGTGTCCGAACGTGCACCGTTGCCAATCGATGAGGTGAAAGCATGAAAATAGATCTGAGTGGAAAACTGGCCATCGTCAGCGGCAGCACGGGTGGTATTGGTCTGGGCATCAGTCAGTCGCTGGCCGAAGCCGGCGCCACGGTGGTGGTGATCGGGCGCGAAACGGCCAAGGTCGATCAGGCGCTGGCGAGCATTCGGCAGAAGGTACCGGGTGCGCAACTGCGCGGTCTGACGGCCGATCTGGGCACTGCCGAAGGCGCGGAAAAATTGTTCGCTGCCGAACCCCGTGCGGACATCCTGGTGAACAACCTGGGGATTTTCGACGCGGTGGATTTCTTCGACACGCCGGACAGCGAGTGGACGCGCTTCTACGAGGTCAACGTGATTTCCGGCGTGCGCCTGTCGCGCCATTACGTGCCGGCAATGGTCGAGCAGGGCTGGGGCCGGGTGATCTTCCTGTCTTCGGAATCCGGCGTGGCGACTCCGGCCGACATGCTCAACTATGGCGTAACCAAAAGCGCCAATCTCGCGGTGTCCCATGGCCTGGCCAAACGTCTGGCTGGCACTGGCGTGACGGTCAATGCGATCCTGCCGGGGCCGACCTTCACTGATGGCCTGGAAAACATGCTCAAGGACGCCGCTGCCGAGTCCGGTCGCAGCCTGCGCGATGAGGCCGACGCCTTTGTGCGCAAGGCGCGTCCGACCTCGATCATCCAGCGCGTGGCCGATGTCGCAGAAGTCGCGCATCTGGTCACTTACATCGCTTCGCCGCTGTCCTCGGCCACCACGGGCGCGGCCCTGCGGGTCGATGGCGGCGTCGTCGACAGCATGGCGATCTGAACCCGAACTCATCTGGAGAAACCTTTATTTATGGCAACTGCATCAGCAACGATCGACATCCCGGCCTCGGCCGATCAGGTCTGGCAATTGATTGGCGGCTTCAACACGCTGCCAGACTGGCTGCCGTTCATTCCCAAGAGTGAGCTGAGTGAAGGCGGACGTGTGCGCACCCTGCAAACCGCTGATGGCGGCGTGGTGATCGAGCGCCTGCAAGCGTTCGATAACGGCGCAAAGACCTACAGCTATTCGATCGAACAGGCGCCGTTTCCGGCGACTGATTACCTGGCGACGATCAAGGTCGAAGCCCAGGGGCAGGGCGCCCGGGTGACGTGGTCGGGACGCTTCAACGCCAAGGGCGTGAGCGAGGAAGAAGTGGTGGCGCTGTTCAACGGCATTTATCAGGGAGGCCTTGAGGCGCTGCGGGCCAATTATCCGGCCTGATCTGACAAAGATCTGAATGTGGGAGCGGGCTTGCTCGCGAATGCGCAGGGTCATCCAATAAAGATGTCGACTGACCCGACGCCTTCGCGAGCAAGCCCGCTCCCACAGTGGGTCACATTGTTTGCAGGACCACGGATTGTAGGAGTGAGCCTGCTCGCGATAGCGGTGAGTCATACAACAAATATGTTGGCTGATTCACCGGCATCGCGAGCAGGCTCACTCCTACATTGCATCGCGGTGATTCTCAGGACTGCGAGATCAAACTCTGTCGACAATCCAGCACCAGCTTCGCGCCCCCCAGCTCACTGCTGCCGACCTCAAGACTGAAGCCATGCAGGCTGACAATCGCCGCCACAATCGACAAACCAAGGCCAAAACCACTCTGCGGTTGCCCACCCTCGGCCCGATAGAAACGCTGAAATACCGCCTCACGCTCGGCCTCGGGGATCCCCGGTCCGGAATCGTGGACCTCGATTCGCGTATGCCCGCCATCATTCACGCCACGCAAAATCACCGTGCCGCCCGCCGGGGTGAACTTGATCGAGTTGCTCAGCAGATTCGCCAGCGCCTCGAACATCAACGCCCGGTCGCCATTCAACGGCGGCAGAGTTTCCGGCATGTTCAGTACGAACAGCAGTTCGCCTTCCTCGGCCAGTGGCAGGTAGAACTCATGCAGTTCTTCGAGCAGTTGCACCGGATCGAGCTCGACAAATCCTGAGCGCCGTTGACGGTCTTCCAGCTCGGAAATCCGCAGCAATCCGCGAAACCGCGCCATCAGCGTATCCGCCTCGGCCAGCACCAGATCCAGTTGCGCCGCCTCCTGAGAACCTTCACCGGCCTGTTGCTGCATCCGATACAACTGCGCGCGCAAACGCGTCAGCGGGGTGCGCAAGTCGTGGGCGATGTTGTCGCACACGCCTTTGACTTCATGCATCAGCCGCTCGATGCGATCGAGCATGGCGTTGACGATGGCGGCGAGCATGTCCAGTTCGTCGCGGCGATTGGACAGCGGCAAGCGGTGAGTCAGGTCGCCGGCCACAATCGCCTGGGCGCTGTCCTGAATCGCCCGAATCCGCCGCATCGGACGACGGCGCAGCAGATGCCAACCGGCAATCCCCGGCAGGATCGTCAGCGAAACACCCCAGAACAACGCGTGCAGAATGATCCGCGTCACGGCGAACAACGAACCGTTATCGCGCAACAACACCAGCCAGCGACCGTCGCGGGTCTGGGTTGCCACCGCGTCGCAGCTGTCAGCGGGCAGGGTCGGGTCGTCGGAATCGGCGCAGTCATCCAGGGTGTGGATCTTGCCATCCAGCGGCAGGCCTTCGGGCAACTGTTGCAAGGCACCGCCGAGGTACACGCCCTGGGCGTCGAACAGGCCGTAGGCGTCGATGCCGCGGATGTCGAAGGTCATGCTCGCGGCGAGCGCTTCTTCCAGTTGCTCACCGCGAAAGTGCGAAAACAGATGCTGACGTTGCATCAGCGAATGCTTGGCGAGGTTGTCGAGGTAGCCGGAAACCTCGAAATACATGACCCCCATGAGGATCGCGCTCCATGCCACGAACAGCGAACTGTACAGCGCCAGCAAGCGGCTGCTGGAGGAGCGCCAGCCGTCAGACGGGTTCGGCAATGACATAACCCGAGCCCCGTACCGTGCGAATCAGCGGGACATTGCCGGCCGCGTCGATCTTCTTGCGCAGACGACCGATGTGTACGTCGATCAGATTGGTGCCCGGGTCGAAGTGGTAACCCCAGACTTCTTCGAAAATCATCATTCGCGACAGGATCTGGCCGCTGTTGCGCATGAGGAATTCCAGCAGCTTGTACTCGGTCGGCAGCAGCGTCAGCACCTGCTCGGCGCGGCGCGCTTCGTGGCTGATCAAGTCCAGTTCGAGGTCGGCGACCTGCAATGTGGTGGCCTGAGTGGCGACGCTGTTCTGGCGGCGCAGCAGCACCTCTACGCGCGCGGCCATCTCGTCGGTGGCGAACGGTTTGGTCAGGTAGTCATCGCCGCCAGCGCGCAAGCCGCGCACACGTTCATCGACATCGGAGAGCGCGCTGATCATCAGAATCGGCGTGGCCACGCCCATGGTCCGCAGCGTGGTAACGATGGCCAGGCCATCGAGTTCCGGCAGCATGCGGTCGAGGGTGATCAGGTCGTAGTTGCCGCTGACGGCACGGTCCAGGCCTTCGCGGCCATTGTCGACCCAATCCACTTCCAGGCCGTGGCTGCTGAGTTCGGCAACGATTTCACGGGCAGTCACGGCGTCGTCTTCGATGGTCAAAATACGAGTCATAGAGCAGGCCTTGATCGGTTCAAACGGAATGGCAGCATTTTGCCAAGTATTTTCCGGCGCGCTTTAAATTAACTTTCATGTATAGCCTGTCACAAACGCAAATCCGGACGTCTGCGCGATTTGGCAGCAATGCAGAAAACCCGCCGAATTGCGTGGTTTGTTGCAAATTGCATGGTCTTAGGAAGTTCATTCTTTTTAACTGATTGAAATCTAACGATTTATTTAAAGTTGGCAAATGGCACGGTCGCTGCAATTCCTCCGATGACGAGTTGTAACACCATTTTTCATGCCTGGAGCACTACAACAATGAATAGATCCTCTGATGGGTTTTATCCTGCCTTCGAAGGAGAGTCGAGCAACGTGTCAGGCGTGTCCTGGGGCGCGATTTTCGCGGGCGCAGCGGCGGCCGCAGCACTGTCGATGATTTTGGTGCTGCTTGGTTTCGGTTTGGGATTCTCTGCCGTTTCACCTTGGGCCGGAGAGGGCGTCAGCGCCAAGAGCCTGGGGATTTCCACGATTGTCTGGCTGGCGGCGACGCAAATCATTGCCTCGGGTCTCGGTGGTTACATCGCCGGTCGCCTGCGCGTGAAGTGGGCCAACATGCACGGTGATGAAGTGTATTTCCGTGATACCGCCCATGGCTTCCTCTCCTGGTGTGTTGCCACATTGGTTACTGCAGTGCTGGTGATCGGCTCGGTCAGCAGTGTGATCAGCGGTGGCGTTCAGGCCGGTGCCAGTGTCGCCGGTGGCGCAGCAAGCGCGATGACTCAGGCTGCCGGTACCGCAGCGGCCAACACCGACAGCAATCAGTACGGGTATTTCATCGACAGCCTGTTCCGCGATGATCGTCCGGCGTCCGTCAGCGATGACGCCGCCCATGGCGCTGTGGCCCGGATCTTCGCTCAGAGCCTGGCCAATGGTCAGCTCAGCCCTGAAGACCGTACCTACCTCGCACAACTGGTTGCGCAACGGACCAACCTGAGTCAGGCCGACGCCGAGAAACGTGTCGATGACGTGTATGCCCGTACTCAGAAAGCCATCGCCGATGCCAAGGTCAAGGCTCAGCAAGCTGCCGATACCGCCGCCAAAGTCGCTGCCTGGACTTCGCTGTGGACATTCATCGCGCTGTTGGCCGGTGCGTTCTTCGCCAGCCTCGCCGCCACTTACGGCGGTCGTCGTCGGGATGCGGTGGAGTACGTCGAAGTCGAGACCTACACCGCCACCACCACACTGCCTCCAGTTCGTTAAACAAGGAGAATCACCATGCGCTCTCTACTACTGTTTTTCCTCGGTGTGCCGATCCCGATCATTATCCTGATCGCCCTGTTCGTACACTGATCCAGATGCTCTATTGAGGTTCATGCCTCGGCCGCTTTCACTTCACGGTGAAAGCGGCTTTTTGCTTTCCGGGGTTCAACAAGGCGAGAATTGGCGGCTGGAGCGCAACGCTCCGTCCCGGGATCTCTCTACTTAAGGAAAAGCACGTTGGACAAGAAGGAAATCAAACGTCAGGCAATGCAGATGCTGGAGGCAGGGCGCTCGAAAACCGAGACCTTCAAGGCGTTGTCTGGTGGTGTGGTCAAGGACAAGGTGCTGGCCTACTGGATCGGCTCACGCCCGGATCCGCAATTGCTCGAGCGGCATGCCGGCAAAATCAAAATACTGCTCGGGCTGATCTACGCGCAGGCATTGTTCGGGCTGGTGGGCGGTTATTTTCTGGGACTGACGATCAGCGCCGGTTTTGCAATCGTCCTCGGATTGCTCGCCGGGGGGATTTCGCTATTGTTCGCCTGGGGTTTTTATCGCAACTCGGCGCAGACCTACACCGTGTACACGTTGCTGTCGATCAGCCAGGTGCCACAGATGTTCAAGGATTACGCCGAAGACCCGGTGTCGGTGATCATCGGCGTGGTGACGACGCTGGCCATGGTGTTTTTCGTGGCCTGGGTGAAAAACCTGCTGTTTCCCGACCTCGGTTTCATGGGGTCGAAGAAGATCAAGGGCCAGTTTGTCTTCTCCAACTGAATCGTTGAACAATCCGACCACTTTCACTGGCCTGGATCAATATTTGCGCCGGCAACTTCGCCTAACGTAAATGATCCAGGCCTTTGCTGAGGTATGAACTACAGTGCTTCACGCGCACTTTGCTGCGCTGACGAAGTACCCGCGAGCCCGCCCCGAACCAACAATTAAACGGGCCGCACGGTGTAGAGCAGCAAGGAGCTGACGTAACACTTACCCCTGAACCTTTTCACGGATGAACATCGTAATGCACTGCCTAGAACGCACCTTCGATATCCAGCCCCTGACCCAGGCGGATATGACCGTCCACATCAACGGCCAACCGGTTACCGCGGCCATCGGCGAAACCGTCCTCAGCGTCATTCAGTCCCTCGGCGTGCGTCAGGTCGCACGCAACGATCACAACCAGATCAGCGGCGCCTACTGCGGCATGGGCGTGTGCCAGTGCTGCCTGGTGAAAATCAACGGTCGCCACAAGCGCCGCGCCTGTCAGACCGTGGTGCGCGACGGCATGCAGATTGAAACCCAGGTCAACCGCATCAACGAGCAGGAGGTCGTATGAGCCTGCAACCGGTGATCGTCGGCGGTGGTCCGGCGGGGATGGCGGCGGCCATTGAACTGGCTCGCCACGGTGTGCGCTGCACCTTGCTCGAAGAAGCCTCGCGCCTTGGCGGCGTGGTCTATCGCGGGCCGCTGCGTGACGGCGTGCAACTGGATTATCTGGGGCCGCGCTATTCCGAAGCACTGAACAAACTGCACGGTGATTTCCAGGAGCAATCCGGGCTGATCGATGTGCGCCTCAATCACCGCGTGGTCGGCGCCGAAGGCACCCGTGCGCTGGTGGTGCTCGACGGCGATGAGCAACTGCACGAGATCGCGTACCCGCAATTGCTCCTGGCTGCCGGTTGCCACGAGCGCAGCGTGCCGTTCCCCGGCTGGACCCTGCCGGGGGTGATCATGCTCGGCGGCCTGCAGCTGCAAATCAAAAGTGGCGTGGTCAAGCCGCAAGGGCCGGTGATCATCGCCGGTACCGGGCCGCTGCTGCCGCTGGTGGCGACGCAGTTGCACGCGTCCGGGGTCAAGGTCGCGGGCGTGTATGAAGCCTGCGCCTTCGGCAAGATCGCCCGCGAAAGCCTGGCGCTGCTGAACAAACCGCAACTGTTTCTCGACGGCCTGAGCATGCTCGCGTATCTGAAACTGCACGGTATCCCGATGAACTACGGCTGGGGCGTGGTCGAAGCGCACGGCGAAGGCGAGCTGAAGAGTGTCACTGTCGCGCCGTATTCGGCCAGTTGGGAACCTGATCTGACTCAGATCGAGCGCTTCGAAGCCCAGACCCTGGCGGTCGGTTACGGCTTCATCCCGCGCACGCAACTCAGTCAGCAGATGGGCCTCGATCACGGTTTCAGCGACGACGGCTACCTGCGCGCCAACTCGAACAACTGGCAGCAAAGCAACGAGCCGCACGTGCACCTCGCCGGCGACATGGGCGGGATTCGTGGCGGTGAAGCGGCGATGCTCGCCGGCAAGATCGCGGCGACCTCGATCCTGCTGCAACGCGGGGTGATCGAAAAAGAACTGGCGCGGGTACGCCGCGACCGTTATCTGGGCAAACTCAAATCCATCGTGCGCTTCCGTGCAGCCATCGACCGCTACACCGAACGCGGCGTCGGCCAGACCGCTTTGCCGGCCGCCGATACGGTGATCTGTCGCTGTGAACACGCGACCCGCGCCGACATCGATCTGGCGCTGGAGCAGGGCGTGCAGGACATCGCCAGCCTGAAAATGCGCACTCGCGTCAGCATGGGCGATTGTCAGGGACGGATGTGCGTCGGCTACTGCAGCGACCGCCTGCGCCAGGCCACCGGGCGCAAGGACGTCGGCTGGCTGCGCCCGCGCTTCCCGATCGATCCGATTCCTTTTTCCGCGTTCCAGTCCGTCGGCACGGAGGCCACTTCCCATGAGTAAGTTCTACGACGTGATCATTGCCGGCGGCGGCGTGATCGGGGCGTCCTGCGCCTATCAATTGTCCAAGCGCGAAGGTCTCAAGGTCGCGCTGATCGACGCCAAGCGCCCGGGTAACGCGACCCGCGCTTCGGCCGGTGGCTTGTGGGCCATCGGCGAGTCAGTGGGGCTGGGCTGCGGGGTGATTTTCTTCCGCATGATGTCGGCCAACCGCAAACGCGAAACCCAGGGCGCGGCGGTGGCGGTGGACGCCAGCACCCCGCACATCCTGCCGGAGTCGTTCTTCGATTTCGCCTTGCAGTCCAACGCGCTGTACCCGGCGTTGCACCGCGAGCTGAAAGACAAACACGGGATGGATTTCAAGTTCGAAAAGACCGGGCTGAAATTCGTCATTTATGACGACGAAGACCGGCTCTACGCCGAGCACATCGTCAGTTGCATTCCGCATCTGGCCGATCAGGTGCGCTGGCTCGACCAAGCGGCGCTGCGCGAAGCCGAACCGAGTGTCAGCCACGAGGCCCGGGGTGCGCTGGAGTTTCTCTGCGATCACCAGGTCAGCCCGTTCCGTCTCGCCGATGCCTACATGGAAGGCGCGCGGCAGAATGGCGTCGACATTTACGTCAACACCAACGTCACCGGAGTGTTGCACCACGGCACCCGCGTGACTGGCGTGCAGACGGCCGAGGAGGGCGTCTTTCACTGCAAGACCCTGATCAACGCCGCTGGTGCCTGGGCGGCGGATTTGAGCGAGTGGGCCACCGGTGTGCGGATTCCGGTGAAACCGGTCAAGGGCCAGATCCTGCTGACCGAGCGCATGCCGAAAATCCTCAACGGCTGCCTGACCACCAGCGACTGCTACGTGGCGCAAAAGGACAACGGCGAGATCCTGATCGGCAGCACCACCGAAGACAAAGGTTTCGACGTCACCACCACCTATCCGGAAATCGCCGGGCTGGTGCAGGGCGCGGTGCGTTGCTTGCCGGAACTCAAGGACGTCAATCTCAAGCGCACCTGGGCCGGGTTGCGTCCGGGTTCGCCGGATGAACTGCCGATCCTCGGGCCGATGCGTGGGGTGGAGGGTTACCTGAATGCCTGCGGACACTTCCGCACCGGCATCCTGACTTCGGCGATTACCGGGGTGCTGCTGGACAAACTGGTCAACCACGAAGCGCTGCCGCTGGATATCACACCGTTCCTGGCGGACCGGTTTGAGACTGCACCGGTCAAGCAAGAGCGTGAATTAGAGCTGGCCTGATCCCAGTGACATTGATGTTGAATGTGCAGGCCTCTTCGCTGGCAAGCCAGCTCCCACAGGGTTTTCGGTCGTTCACAAAACCTGTGGGAGCGGGCTTGCCCGCGAAGGCGTCAGCGCTGTAGGCCTGAAGCTTGGATCTGTGCAAGGAGATCAGGCCTTGCGCGCTTCCTCTTCCAGTTGATCCGATTCGAACAACCGCGCCAGCTCCGCCCGGGCTTCCTGGGCGGTCTGCAGGACTTTGGCGGCATCGTCGTAGACCGCGTGCTGGGCTTCCAGCACCTGTTCGTCGTGGTGCTTGAATCGCTTGATCCGCGCATCGGCCTGGGCCTGGGTCAGACCGAGGCCGACCAGCGTGCGGCGGCTCATCTCCAGACTCGAATAGTAGGTTTCCCGAATCGGCTCGGCGCCGACATCGACCAAGCGGTGTACGTGCTGACGGTTACGTGCGCGGGCGATGATCTTCATGTGCGGATACAGTTTGCGCACGATCTCGGCCGTCTTGATGTTGGTCTCCGGATCGTCCGTGGCAATCACGAAATACTCCGCCTCGCCGACCTTCGCCGCATGGAGGATTTCCGGGCGCATCGGGTCGCCATAGAACACCGGCACACCGCCAAAACTGCGCGACAGCTCGATGGTTTCCACCGACGTGTCCAGCGCCACGAACTTGATGTTCTGCGCGCGCAGAATTCGCGCCACGATCTGGCCCATCCGACCCATGCCGGCGATCACCACGCGCGGAGCCTCGGTGTCGATCTCGCGGAATTTCTCCGGCACCTCCACCGGCTGCACCTTGGGGCTGACCAGTCGCGCACAGATCAACAGCAGCAAAGGCGTCAACGCCATCGACAGGGTGATGGTCAGCACCAGCAGGTCATACAGGCGCGGCTCGAACAGGCCCTGATCGCGCCCGATCTTGAACACCACAAAGGCAAATTCACCACCCGCCGCGAGCACGATACCGAGGCGAATCGCACTGACCTTGGTCAGCCCGCCGGCCAGACGCCCGACCACAAACAGCAGCGGCAACTTCAAACCGATCAGCAGCAGCGTCAGGCCCAACACGGTGATCGGTGCGCTGAGCAGCAGACTGAGGTTGGCGCCCATGCCGACGCTGATGAAAAACAGCCCGAGCAGCAGGCCCTTGAACGGCTCGATCTGCGCTTCCAGTTCATGCCGATATTCCGAATCCGCCAGCAGCAGGCCGGCGAGGAAAGCCCCGAGCGCCATCGACACGCCGACCAGATCCATCAGCCACGCCGTGCCGATCACCACCAGCAATGCGGTGGCGGTAGACACCTCCGGCAGACCGGTTTTTGCCACCACGCGAAACACCGGACGCAACAGATAACGTCCGCCGACCACCACCACGGCGATCCCGCCGAGCACCTGCAAACCATGATTGAGGCTTCCCGCACTGCTGGTTTCGTGGCCGCCGCCAGCGAGCATCGGCACCAGCGCGATCAACGGGATCGCGGCGATGTCCTGAAACAGCAGAATCGCAAACGCCAGCCGCCCATGCGGGCTGGTCAGTTCCTTGCGCTCGGCCAGGCTTTGCAGGCCGAAAGCCGTG
The DNA here is from genome assembly GCF_057799175.1 of Pseudomonas sp. 14P5.3.2. Lineage (NCBI taxonomy): Bacteria > Pseudomonadati > Pseudomonadota > Gammaproteobacteria > Pseudomonadales > Pseudomonadaceae > Pseudomonas > Pseudomonas sp. 14P5.3.2. The sequence goes on from NZ_JBYOKU010000028.1 coordinate 25,513, forward strand.
GACGACAGCGCCAGGCCAAGACCCAACACAATCGCACTGTTCAGTGGCTGACCGAACACGTACAACGCCAGCACGCCGATCACCGCCGCCGTCAGTAGCACCTGCGCCAGGCCCACACCGAATACCGACTTGCGCATCACCCACAAGCGGCGTGGCGACAGTTCAAGGCCGATGATGAACAACAGCAACACCACGCCCAGTTCCGAGATATGCGCAACGCTCTGCGGATTGCCGATCAGGCCGAGCACCGACGGGCCAATGATTACCCCCGCCAACAGATAACCGAGCACCGCGCCCAGTTGCAGACGCTTGGCCAAAGGCACGGTGAGCACGGCTGCGAAGAGAAACACGACAGCGGCTTGTAACAGGTTGCCTTCATGGGGCATGGACTGACTCCTGACAGCGATACGGCGGGGGTGACAAGGATAAAGGCTGACTTCCTGCCACACCACAAGCACTGTCGGGCAGCGATTCTTTAATCAATGTCTTTTTTTGCGCTAGAACGGCTTGGCATCGATGAGCATCAGGCGCCTTGAAAGTTGTTGCACGGGAAAAGGCACTTTTCCTGTTATCCGCTTATGTAAAGTAATACTTTGGTCTTAGGGTGCCCGGGCGTGATATTGCCGAGCCATTGCGTGACTAACCGATAATTGCTGGCGATGGACGAAGTTTTGCATTGAGCAATCGATTGAAGAATGACCGTGTGTTAATCCAATAGTTGGACAGCTGATTCGATAATGTAAAACCTGGAGCGCCATGCCACGGACAATGCACTGTGATGATTGCGTGAACCAGATAGTTCACAGTTTGCGATTTACCATTAAATGTTTGTTACAACGATTGACAAGATGAGCGCTCCGAACCTACTATTTTTTGCCCGAGATGCTGGCCGTTTTATAACGGCTGTAATAAAGCGACCAGGACGGTCGTGTGAAGTTTTCATAAGGAATGAAACTTTGTATCTGGATTCCATTGGATCGGAACCGCTTCGATTTCGGCTCGATCAGCTCGTCCCCGGCATTTGCTCGGGAGCAGCTCAGGATCGTGCAGCGGCTGAAATCGCGACGTCATTGTCACGTCGCCAAAATCATGACAATCATTCGATAGAACCCCGGGAATTCGTGGGTTCAGCCGAGAACATCTCCTTTTCAAAAAGCCGAAAAGCCCCTGTGCACTCGCTTGTTTTCCAAGCCGCAGGTGACGCATTCGGCCGTGCGGGTCTGTGCGTTGAAAGTAAGGTTTTCACAAGGATTTGAGACTTTTTACTTGTATTTGATGGGGCAGTAACTCAAGTCAATCATTTTGTGGTGAACAACTGTTTGCGTGTTTTCCATAACTATCGCCTGTGCAAAATGGCGAGGCTGAGTTGTGCTCGCATTGGTGAAAATACAAGTATGTTTAAAGTAAAGTTTTCATAAGGAATTGAAGATTTGTACCGGGTTCTGCGCTGACTATTAAGAAAGATTGAATTAAGACGATGTGTTCCCGAGATGTCGCGGAACCGTGCGAGTGCGTCTTTCTGCGCGTCTGATCAGGTATTCATATCGCCCGAATCACCGTCGTGTTGCGGTCGAAAGTTTTGATGCAACCCTCTGCTGTAGTGCGCAAATAAGCACATTCAATGTGAAGTTTTCATAAGGATTTGAAACTGTGTACTTGGATTCCATTGATTCAGAACGTCAACGCCTGCAACCCGACAAACTCGCCGCTGATGAGGCGCAAACCACCTTATCGCGGATCGAAAACTATGACAGCCGATCGATGTACTGCCGGGAACACGCGCAGCCCAACGAGCGCATCTTTCTCAGCGGCCAGCAGGCCCTGGTGAGATTGCTGCTGTCCCAGGCTGCCCTTGATCGATCCAACGGCATTCGCACCGCGGGATTCGTCAGTGGTTATCGCGGCTCGCCGCTGGGGGGCGTGGACCGCGAGCTGGTCAAGGCCAAGAGTGTTCTGGAAAACGCGAACATCCGCTTTCTGCCGGCGATCAACGAGGATCTGGCGGCAACGGCCCTGATCGGCACCCAGCGCGTCGAAACCGATCCGCAGCGTCTGTATGACGGCGTGTTTGGCATGTGGTACGGCAAGGGCCCGGGCGTCGATCGATCCGGCGACGCGATTAAACACGGCAGTTCCTATGGCTCGTCGCCCAACGGCGGGGTACTGGTGGTTACCGGCGACGATCACGGTTGCGTGTCGTCGTCGATGTCCCACCAATCCGATCGCACGCTGATGGCCTGGGGCTTGCCGGTGATTCACCCGGCGGGACTGGCTGACTACGAACGCTGCGGCCTGTGGGGCTGGGCGCTGTCGCGTGTCTCCGGTTTGTGGGTGGGTTTCAAGGCAATCACCGAGACGGTCGAGGCAACGACTTCGGTTGAGTCCTCGCCGCTGCCCGAATTCGTCACCCCCGAGATCAATCCGGGACCGGACGGTCTGCACTGGCGCTGGCCGGATCTGCCGGGCATGCAGATCGAACGCCGCACCGCCTTCAAGTTCGATGCCGCCCGGGCCTTTGCCCTGGCCAACCCGATCGACACGGCGGTCACCGCGCCGGCACAACCGACACTGGTCATCGCTGCGGTCGGCAAGGCCTATGGCGATGTACGTCAGGCCTTGCAGCAATGCGGCATTTCCCTCGAACAGCTGGAAAATGCTGGCGTCGCATTGCTCAAGATCAACCTGGTTTATCCGCTGTCGCCGGTGCTGGACGCCTGGACCCAGCGGGCCGGCAAGGTGCTGATCATCGAAGAGAAGCAGGCAATCGTCGAAGAGCAGCTCAAGCAGAAGTATTACAACGCTGCCCACGACCAGCGTGCGGTGATCATCGGCAAGACCGATGAAAACGGCGCAGCGCTGATCTCCGATCACGAAGAGCTGCGCCCGTCGCGCATCGCCGCGCTGCTGCAGCAGCGCCTGCCAGCTCTGGGTATCGAGCCGAGCCTTCCGGATTTCTGGCTTACGCCCTGCGTTTCGCGGGTCGAAGACTGGATCCGCCGCACGCCTTATCTGTGTTCGGGTTGCCCGCACAACACCTCGACCCAGGTGCCCAAGGGCAGTGAAGCGCGGCTCGGTATCGGCTGCCATGCCATGGCCGCACGCATGCCCGAACGCTCGACCACCGGCAGCGTGCAGATGGGCGGGGAAGGGGTCGACTGGCTGGGGCAGGCGCCGTTTGTGCAGACCCCGCACATCTTTCAGAACATTGGCGACGGCACCTTTTTCCACTCCGGATTCCTCGCGGTACGGCAGGCTATCGCGGCCGGCGCGACCATCACCTACAAACTGCTCTACAACGACGCGGTGGCCATGACCGGCGGCCAGCCTATCGACGGCAAGCTGACGGTGAAAAAAGCCGTCGAGCTGCTCAAGGCCGAAGGCGCCCAGCGAATCGTGGTGGTGGCGGACGACCTGCAACGCTATCAGGCGCATGACAGCCTGCCTCAGGGCATCGAAGTGTTTCACCGGGAAAAGCTCGAGCAAGTGCAGCAGCAGTTGCGCGACACCCGTGGCGTCAGCGTGCTGATTTTCGATCAGGTCTGCGCGGTCGAAGGGCGTCGACGCAAGAAGCAATTGCCGGCGCCGTTGGTGAAGACCGAAGTGGTGATCAACGAAGCGGTCTGTGAAGGCTGTGGCGATTGCCAGGTCAAATCCAACTGCCTGTCGGTGATCCCGGTGCAAACACCGTTCGGCGCCAAACGCCGCATCGATCCGCACTTGTGCAATACCGATCTGTCGTGCATCAAGGGGTTCTGCCCAAGCTTCGTGACGGTGACCGGCAAGCCACGGCAACGTCCGCGCAAACTGGCCGACAGCGCCGAAGTGCTGGCGCGGGCCGAAGCGCTGGCGCTGCCGCAGGCACCACGGTCGCTCGATAGGCCGTATGAAATGCTTCTGGCCGGTGTCGGCGGTACCGGCGTCGTGACCGTGGCGCGGGCCATTGCCATGGCGGCCCACCTCGACGGCCGCGCCGTCAGCGTGCTCGATTTCACCGGGTTCGCGCAGAAGGGCGGTGCGGTGTTGAGCCATGTGCGTCTGGCCGGTCATGCCGATGCGCTGCACCAGCACCGCATCGATATCGGCGGCGCCGACCTGCTGCTCGCGGCCGATCTGGTGGTGGCCAGCGAAGACGATGCACTGGCAACGCTGCGGCGGAAAAAAACCGTGGTCATCGCCAACAGTGCGCTGACCCAGACCGGCGCGATGCTGCGTAACACGCAACTGAATATTGAAACCGACGCGATACAAGCGTTTTTGAAAGAGAAGGTCGGCGCCGAGCAGTTCCACAGTCTGGACGCCGGACAGTTGGCGAACGCACTGGTCAGCCCGCTGCAGGCCAACATGTTGTTGCTCGGTTACGCCTGGCAGAAGGGCACGGTGCCGGTGTCGCTGCCGGCACTGCAGAAGGCCATCGATCTGGCCGGCAGCGCCGCTACCAACCATCTGGCTTTCGCCTGGGGACGGTTGTGGGCGCAGGACCCGGCGTATGCCGCGCCTTATCTCGATCAGCCAGTGGATGCCGTGTCGACGATTGCGATCCGCGACATCAGCGACATGCGCGGCCGCCGCGAAAGCCTTGAGCAACTGATCGACAACCGCAGCGAGTTCCTGACGGGCTATCAGAACGCAGCGTATGCGGCGCGTTATCGCAACGTCATCGAGCAGCTGCGGGCGCTGCCGGCGGCCGGTGATGAGAGTGCCCTGACCGAAGCGGTGGCACGCAACCTGTTCAAGTTGATGGCCTACAAGGACGAGTACGAAGTTGCGCGGCTGCTCACCACCCGCAGTTTCACCGACTCGCTCAAAGCCCGGTTCGACGGTGGCATTCGCCTGAAATTCCACTTTGCCTTGCCGCTGCTGCGCAAGAAGCAGGAAAGCACCGGCGAGCCGAAAAAGGTCGCTTTCTCCGGCTGGATTCTGCCGCTGCTGAAGGTGCTGGCCAAGGGCCGAGTGTTGCGTCACACCCGGTTCGATCCGCTGGGCTTTTCCGCCGAGCGCCGCGAAGAACGCCGCTTGCTGAGTGACTACGAGCAAACCCTGCAACGCCTGTTGCCGAAACTGAACTCGGACAACCTGTCGGCGTTCGTCGCATGGGCGAACCTGCCGGATTCGATTCGCGGTTACGGCCACGTCAAGGAGCGTTCGATCGCGGCAGCACGTCTGCGCGAGCAACAACTCATTGAACAGATTCTGGCGGACAAACCGGTCATTCACGGTGTCGAGTCGTGGCAGCCATCCACCGTCATCGCCAGGCAACTGAGCGCAGAAGAGGAACGCGACGTGATGGAAGCCTCCTGACGGAGGCTGGCGCCAGCCCCGCACAAGAAAAAATACAACAACTACCGAGATGAGCTGACCATGATGAATAACGACAGCATTTCCCCCGACCTTCTGCACAAGGGTTCGGCTGACGACGTTTTGATTTGTGCACCGAGAGACGCTTTGCCGCTGTATGTGAACGAAGCACTGATCGAGGCCAATGGGCATAACCCGTTGGTGCGCAATTACGTCGCGGGCGCCAACCAGCAGCGGCGCTTCGAGATTGCGCCCGTGTTGCAGAAGAAGAGCCGGATGGACGGCGTCGGTGCCGATGATGAATGGAACCAGGTGCGAGCACTGCCTTACCAGATCGTCGCCGCGCAACTGGAATCGGCTGAAGCAAGGATCGACAACCTGGAGTTTGCCGTCGCTGCCCTGTGCGAATCGATCGCGCCGATCCGCCGCGCCAGTTCGTTTCGCTTGATCAATAACGCCGACAACTACTTCTTCTATCGCAAGGCGCACGAACATGTGCCGGGGACGATGTTCATCGAAGCGGCGCGTCAGGCGGTCTATCACCATTTGTACCATCACACCGATCATGCACGCGGCGCCGTCACCATCAGCGTCAATGAGCTGAACGCGAGCTTTTTCGCCTACGCCGAGCTGATGTACCCGATCGAACTGGTGGTCGACAACATGACCCCGAGCGATGCCACGTCGCCAAAGAAAATCCATCTGCGGGTTGCGTTCTATCAGCGCCAGACGCTGTTCGCCACGGTCGATACCAAGGCCACGGTGATCGATATGCCGCTGTTCGAAAAGACCCGCAATATCTTCATCTACTCCAATGACTGGTTTGCACCGCTGCAGGCGTCGAAGCTGGCCTGCACGGTCAGCGACCAGCAGGGGCGCAAGGCCCAGGTGCAACTGTTGGGTCTGGGCAAGACCGGTTGCGTAACCACCACGGCGGATCTGCCCGACCCGGTCACTCTGCACATCGTCTACGAAGGCAAGCTGAGTTTCACCGCCAGCATCCGTGGTGCCGGACAGGGCGAGCATGCGTCGTGGGAGTTTGCCGAGGTGGATTTCAGCGGTTTGCAGGTGATCAGCGACATGATCAAGCGCGGCTTTGTTCACCTCGATGAGCCGGCGCTGGCGGCGCTGAAGCAATGAGCAAAGAACACCCAAGCGTGCAGGCGGCCACCCAGGCGCTGCATTTCGGCGCGCATGCAGTGGCGAAAAACCGACTGTATTTTTCTTCGCTCGGCATGGATCTGTGTGACGAACACGGCTTTCCGCTGCCAGCGTTTTTTTCGGTTTATCAAGCCTTGATGGACGGCGGCGCCGGCTTCGGTTTTCTCGGCAATGCCAGCGTGGACGCCGATGCGCGGTACAACAGCCGCGGTCTGCGCCTGACTTCGGCAGCCCACGCGCAGGCCCTGCGGCCGCTGTTTGAAGCGGCACGGGAGCGTGGTTTTCCGCTGGGGGTGCAACTGCAGCATTACGGGCCGCAGTCTTTGCCGTCGAAGCAAGGGATCATTCTGACGCCCAGCGGTATCGCCTCACCGACGGTGCTCAGTGCCCATCCCCAGGCACGGGCAGTGGCGATGTCAGAGGCGCAGATTCAGCGCTGCATCGAGCAGTTCTGCGCTGCCGCCCGTTACGCGCAACAGGCCGGCGCCACGCTGATTCAGTTGCAGGCGTCCAACGGCTATTTGATCAGCAGCTTTCTCTCGCCAAAGACCAATCAACGCGAGGACGACTGGGGCGGTACGCCGCTCAAGCGCGCCAAGTTGCTGCTGGCGATTGTCGAAGGCATTCGCCAGGCCACCGACCACAAAGTGGCCGTCACCGTGCGCCTGGGCATGGACGACGGCCTCGGTGAAGAAGGCCAGCACGCGGCGCTGTTGGGTGACGTCGTCGCGGCGCTGGAAGCCAGCGGGGTCGCAGCGATTACCTGCTCGCTGGGTATCAGCGAGACCTTCCGCTTCTTTTTCAAGAACACCGAACAAGCCTTGGCCATGTCGCGGGAGGGCTGCCGCTATCTGAAACGCTTCGTGCGCATTCCGCTGGGGTTTACCGGCTCGGTGGCAGACGTGGCGCAAGCCAACGAAATCATCGCCAGCGGCGATGCCGATTTTGTCGGCTTCGGCCGCGCCATGCTCGCCGACAACCACTTTGTCGCCAAGCAACTGGCGGGGCGAGCGGATCAGGTCAACCGCTGTCGAGGCGATGCCTTTTGTTTTCGCGACAAAAAAGAACCGATGGCCGAGCGCGTCTACTGCTGCGTCAATCCTGACTATCGACGGCCAGAACAACTACAACAGCACTACGAGGAAAACCTGAAATGAACTTCACCGCCAAGATCGCCCTTGTTGTCGGGGGCACACGCGGGATCGGTTTCGATGTCAGCCAGAAACTCATTGAAGCCGGCTGCATCTGCTACATCACCGGCCGCAACGAAGACGACGGCCTGACGGCGCAAAGTCGCCTCGGCGACAACTGCACGTTCATCAAAAGTGACGTCACCGACGAAGCCTCGGTCATCGAGCTGTTCCGCATCATCAATGACAAACACGGCCGACTCGATCTGGCCGTGAACAATGCCGGCGTCACCTCCAGACATGCACCGATCCGCGACATGGATTTCCCTGACTGGAAACGCGTGCTGGAGATCAACCTGCTGGGCCCGCTGCTGTTGCTCAAGCACGAGACCAATCTGATCTCGAAGCATGCGGGTGGCTCGATCGTGAACGTCTCCTCCTGCGCCGGTCTGCTGGGAGTTGCCAGGCAAAGCGCCTATTCCACCAGCAAGGCTGCGCTGAACATGTTGACTCAGGTTTGCGCGATTGAATGCGCTGAAGAGGCTTTGCCTGAGCGGCATTCGATTCGCGTCAACGCCGTGTGCCCGGGCCCGACGTTGGGCGGCATGAACTCCGAGGAACGCCTGAAAGCCAATCCGGAATCCACCAGGCACAAGTTGCAGGTCACGGCGATGAAGCGCTTCGCCAATCCCGGTGAAATCTCTGCCGCGATCCTGTGGCTGCTCAGTGATGCCTCTTCGTTTGTCACTGGCACCGTAATGCCGGTAGATGGCGGCTTCTCCGCCGGTAAATTCTGATGCACACGGTCAAACGCAATCCCGGCGCTGGCTCGCGCGAGAAGGGCAAACACCGGGTGTTCATCACCGGTGTGAGCAGCGGTATCGGTGAGGCGCTGGCGCAGCTGCATTTGCAAAACGGCCATACGGTTTTTGGCACCGCACGGCGTCAGCCCTATGCACTGATGGACCATCCGAATTTCCGTTTTCGGCCGTTCGATCTCTCGCGGCCAAGTGAGATGGGCGAGCTGTTCAAGGACAACTTTGCCGAGGTTCTGGAGCAAGGCGTCGACCGGTTTTTCCTCAATGCCGGGGTCAGCGGCAACGTGCCGGGACATGGCGGTGACTTCACCCTGGACGAATTGCAGCATGTGCTCAACGTCAATGTGCTGGCCAACAAGGCCATTCTCGATCTGATGTTGTCTTCGGCCCAGCGGCCGGCGACCTGCGTGCTGTCGGCCTCGATGGCTGGCGTGCGCTTTCGCGCGGGTACGCTGCCGTACAGCCTGTCGAAAGCCGCGCTGGCGGCATTGGCCGGCGTCTACGCCGAAGAAAACCCGGAGATCTTTTTTGCCGTACTCGGCCTGTGCAACGTCGACACCGGTTTGTCGCGGCAGGTGAGTTTCAGCCAGCGCACCGCTGACTTCGCCGACCTCAAGTCGCTGCAACAACGAGCCCTGGCGCCCGGCTACATGGTGTCGCCGGCGCAACGTGCGAAAGACATCCTGGCGGTGATTGACGCGCCCGAGGCTTACGGGATCAAGAGCGGAATCTTCGTCGACATGCGCACGGCGCTGGCCGATCACCAGAAAGCGCACCCGCCATTGTCCCAAGCGTAGTGAACGCAGGGACCTGCATCAGCCAATAAAGGAATGTTGGAATGTTCAATCAAGTCAAAGCGCTGACCGAGTCAGCCGTTCGGCAACAGGATCTGTTGTTGAGCACCCCGATCGATTTGTCCCGTGGGGAAGACAGCCGTCTCTATGGAGTGGACGGCAGCATCGACTCCCTGACCCTGGTTTCGATCATCGTCGATGTCGAGGAAAAACTGCGCAGCCAGCTGGGCGTTGACGTGCGTCTGGCCGATACCACCGACCTGCCCGACACCGCCACACCGTTTGCCACGCTGGGCACGCTGATCGCCTACATCATGGATCGGCTGTCGGCGGCGCAAGCACAAACTCAAGCGGTTTGATCGAACGACGGGGTGTGTATGCAAGTTGAAGAATTTTTGGCTCATCTGCAAAGCGCCGGCAACCAAACGGCGATTGTCAGCGATGAGGGCCGCTTTACCTATGATCAGTTGCATCAGCAGATAACCGCCTACGGCGAAGAGCTGGCGGAAAAATCCGTGCGCGATTCGAGTGTGTTGCTGGTCGACAACTACAGCTTCAACAGCGTGTGCATGCTGTTCGCGCTGTGGCTGCACAACAACGTGGTCGCGCTTTCCGTACCCAAGGACGAGGAGCAACTGGCGAATCTGGCGGGCGCTGCGGGGGCACGGTTTTCCGTGATCGGCGGGGCGCCGGAGTTTGCGGTTATCTCTCACGACAACAGTCGGGTGCCGCCGACCGTCGACGGCCTGCTGTCGCGCCGTCAGGCCGGTTTCATCGTGTTTTCCTCTGGTTCGACAGGTCCGGCCAAAGGCGTGGTGCATGCCATTTCGCCGTTCTTCGAGCGCTACCGGAGTGCCGAGCGTTGCGGCGCGATTCTGGCGTTTTTACTGTTCGATCACATCGGCGGTCTGGTCACGGTTCTGCAGGCGCTGGCTACCCACGGCACGTTGATCCTGCCCAAGGAGCGCTCGCCGCAAGAGGTCGGTCGCTGCATCGAATCGTTCAATGTGCAGACCCTGCATGTATCGCCAACGCTGCTCAATCTGGCGACGGTCACCGGCGTCTTCCAGAAGTGGGACACCCGTAGCCTGAAGCGCATCTATTTCGGCTCGGAGCCGAGTTCACCGCAAGCGATTCAGCGCATTGCCAGCCTGCTGCCACAAGTGCAGTTGCAGCAGTTGTACGGGATGTCGGAAATCGGCGTGCTGCCATGTCGCAGCAAGGACGGTGACAGCGCGTGGATGAAGATCGACGACCCGAACTACAGCCTGCGGGTGGTCGACGGCATTTTGCAGGTGCGCGGGGCGACCAACATGCTCGGCTACCTGGCCAGTGCCGGTGACCTGTCGAGCGATGGCTACCTGATCACCCACGATCTGGCCGAGGAACATGAAGGCTACTTTCGGGTGACCGGGCGGGCGGTCGATCTGATCAATGTCGGCGGCAAGAAGGTGTTTCCGTCGCACGTGGAAAGCGTGCTGATGGGCCTGGAAAACGTCTCCGACGTGGTCGTCTACGCGCAGCCGAATCCGCTGCTCGGGCAGATCGTTGCCGCGCGGTTCACGCTGATCGAGCCGGAGGCAGTGGAGGCGTTCAAGGTTCGCTTGTATCAACACGTTCGCGGTGTCCTGGCGCAGGAGCAACTGCCCAGGGTGGTGTCCATTGCCGAGACCCCGCTGTACACCAGCCGTTTCAAGAAAATGCGTCACCCCGGCGTTCTCGCCCAGTCGTGAGACCGGTTTACTCATCACGTTATAAGGAAATGACAAATGGTTGATCTGGTAAAAATGCGCGAAAGCATCGCTGAAATCCTGTCCATCCCGGTGGACAAACTGCACGGTGAGACTCGGCTGGAAAACAGCGAGAACTGGGACTCGATGGCGCGAATCGGGATTATCGCGCTGGTGTTCGAACAAGTCGGTGTGAGCGTGTCGGGCGAGGAGATCGAGCGCGTGATCATGCTGCAGGATCTGTTCGATCTGATCGACGGGAAAATCAAGGACGCCGCATGAGCCTGCTGACCATTGAGGGCGTCGCCATCCGTGCGGTCTCGGCGGCACTGCCTGAGCGACGGTTGACCGAGGCGGACTTCGCCGAACTGTTCGGCGCCAAGGAAGTCGAGCGCATCGCGAAAAGCACCGGCATCCATTCGATCCGCGAAACCAAAACCCTGTACACCTCCGATCTGATCATCGCCGCGTGCCGCAACCTGCTCGATCAAGGGCATGCTGCGGCAGAGGAGATCGATGGTTTGATCGTGGTGACCCAAACCCCGGATTCCTGGGTGCCGGGTGTCGGTTTCGTGGTGCAGCAGGCGCTCGGCCTGCCACAGCATTGTCTGGTGCTGAACGTGGCCGCTGGCTGCTCCGGCTACATCAGTGCGCTGGTCCAGGCGGGTGCGCTGATCTCCTCCGGCGCCTGCAAGAAGATCCTGCTGTGCACCGGTGACGTCACCACGCGGATCCTCGACGAGCGCGACCGTCACGTGAAAATGCTCTTTGGTGACGCCGCTTCGGCGACCTTGCTGGAAGCGGGTGAAGGCAAATTCGAATTCATCTGCGGCGCCGACGGCAGCGGCGGTACTGCGCTGCAGTCCGACATTGCCTACGCCAGAGAGGAGGGCAATCCGGTCTGCGCGACTATCCAGCGCTTGCAGATGGACGGCACGGCGGTGATGAACTTTGCCCTGAACCGGGTACCGCAGACCGTCAAGGCCTTGCTCGATGCCACGGGGTTGAGTCCGGCTACGCTGGACTTGCTGGTGCTGCATCAGGCGAACGAGTTCATGCTCAACTACCTGCGGCGGATGATTGGGGTGGCGCCGGAGAAAATGCCGGTCGACATCGATGGCGTCGGCAACACTAGCTCTACCTCGATTCCGATCGTGTTGTCGCGCCACGCCGCGATGGGTACGCCGCAGGCTGAACACGTTGTGCTGTGCGGTTTCGGTGCCGGGTTGTCGTGGGGCGCGTTGAAGGCGGACCTGCGCCAGACCGTCGCCGTGGCGCCTTGCGATGTGCCGGAAAAAATCGCTCAGGCAGTCAGTGAGCGTTTGCAAGCCTGAATAAGGCAATACACGGCAGCTTCGCGGCGATGCCCGCATCCACCCGCAAAGCTGCCGTGCCCGGGTTCAAATCGACTGATCGAACGAGACAGCTGTCATGAGCCGCACCTTTTTCAACGCACTGGGCATCATCGGGCGCAAGGACAATCTGCTATGGGAATATCCTTCGCCGTTTCTTCCGCTGTTCCAGTTTCACGAGCGCCATGAGTCAGGCCCGATTCGTGCGCAACCCGAGGCCATCATCGCCGCAGTTTGCGCGCTGAACATGCGCGATGACCGCGTCGTCGATGCGCTGCTGTCTCTGCGCGAACTGCCGGGGAAAATACTGCGCACGTTTGGCGACCGAACAGTGCCGCAGGAACCTGCGCCGTTCGGCTTTGACGCTTTCACCTTGCTCGAACGCACTTCGACTGAAGTGTCTCTAGGCCTGGCCGGACGCTTCTGGCGCCCTGATCTGAAGACCGGCCACATCGCTGACGCTCATGCATTCAAAGTTCTGGATGACCCACACGTAGCCAAACTGCTGCTGCGTTTTCAGGTCGTCGAACATCCTCAAGGCATGCGTACGCTGCGCACCGAAACCTTCGTGTATTGCGCCACCACGCGCAGCAAAATGCTGTTTACCCTTTACTGGCTGTTGATTCGTCTGGCCAGCGGCTGGATTCGGCGGCGCAACCTTGCTGCCATCCAGCGGCAATTTTCGACGGAACGGGTTGTGTAAAAACCCGCATCAATTGGTTACATTGATAGCCTCTGCGAATCAGTCTCTCCGAGTCCCGCCATGGCCATCAACTTCGACCTCAACGACCTGCAAGCCTTTCGCGCTGTGGTCGAACAGGGCAGTTTCCGCAAGGCCGCCGACACTGTGCGCCTGTCTCAACCGGCCCTGAGCCGACGTATCGAAAAGCTCGAAGATGCCCTCGGTGTAAAACTGTTCGAACGCACCACGCGCAAGGTCAGCCTGACCCAGGCCGGGCGCGGCTTCATGCCCAGCGTCGAGCGTTTGCTCGATGACCTGGACGTGGCGTTGCTGGGCATCAGCGAAGTGGCTTCGACCCGGCTCGGTCATGTCACCGTGGCCTGCGTGCCTTCCGCGGCGTACTACTTCATGCCGCGAGTGGTCGCCCGCTATCACCAGCAATTCCCGCGTATCAAAGTCAAAGTCCTCGATTCCAGTGCCCACGACGTGCTCAGTGCAGTGGTCAACGGCGAGGCGGATTTCGGTTTGAGTTTCATGGGGACCCAGGAGGCCAAAGTCGAATTCGAACCGCTGGTGCAGGAAAGCTACGTAGTCGCGTGTCGTCGCGATCACCCGTTGGCCGGACGCAGCAGCGTGACCTGGGACGAGTTCTATCAGCAGGATTACATCTCGCTCGACAAGACTTCGGGCAACCGTTTTCTGCTCGATCAGGCCTTGAGCGGCGTCGTGCCGCAACGCCCGAGCATCTGCGAGACACGGCATGTGACCACGATGATTGGGCTGGTGGAGGCGGGGCTAGGGGTGGCGGCGGTGCCGCTGATGGCGATGCCCGGGCCGGATCATCCGATCCTGACCCGGGTGCCGCTGACCGATCCGCAGGTGATGCGCAGTGTCGGCATCATCAAGCGCCGGGATCGTACGTTGACCCCGGCAGCACTGGAGCTGGAACGGCTGGTGGTGGAAATGAAAGTCCAGCCGCCAACGATCACTGCTTGACCGAATCCAGTCCGGTGGCTTGCACGTCAGCCTGGGCGGCAGGTGCGGCGAGGTAGTCGAGCAAGGCCTTGGCCTCTTTTGGATGCTGCGCGCCGACCGGGATGCCGGCGGCGAAGCGGGTCACCGACTGCACCGACTCTGGAATCTTGCCGACAAAACTCACCCCTGGCACCGGCAGCAATTCGCTGACCTGCTGGAAGCCCAGTTGATAATCGCCCGTGGCGACCACCGAACCCACCGGGATTTTCGGGATCATCTTCGCTTTCGGTTTCAGTTGATCCTCGACGCCGAGTTTCTTGAACAACTCCTTCTCGATGTACACGCCGCTGGCGCTGTCGGAGTAGGCCACCGATTTTGCGTCGAGCAGGGTTTTCTTCAGGCTTTCGACGTTGCTGATGTCCGGCTTCGGCGCGCCTTCACGCACCACCAGACCGATCCGCGAATCCGCCAGTTCGACCCGCGAGGCCGGGTCGACCTTGCCTTGCTTGATCAGGTCATCGAGGGCGTAGCCGACCATGATCACCACGTCGGCGTGCTCACCCCGGGCGAGGCGATTAGGAATGGCTTCCGGGGCTTTGCCCATCGACGGCCCGAGCTGGGTATCGAGGGTATTGCCGGTGGCGGCCGCGAATTTCGGGCCGAGGATTTTGTAGGCGGCGGTGAAGCCGCCCGATGTCATCACGCTCAGCTGTTCAGCATGGGCCAGGGCGCTGAAAGCGAAGAGGGCGATGGCGCTGAAATTGATCAGTTTTTTCAAGGTGATTGCTCCTTATGCGGCAACCGGTTGCAAACGGCCGCCTGCGCGGCGATAGAGGTACAGCGTGGCGCACAACGCGCACAGCGCACCGACGCTCATCCAGTAACCCGGCGCCGCCTTGTCGCCGGTGTACTGGATCAGGAAGGTCGACATCGCCGGAGTGAAGCCACCGAAAATTGCGGTCGCCAGGCTGTAAGCCAAGGAAAAACCGGCCACCCGCACCTCCACCGGCATGATCTCGGTCAGCGCCGGAATCATCGCGCCGTTGTACATGCCGTAGATGAACGACAGCCACAACAGCGACAGCAACATGTGGCTGAAGCTCGGTGCTTGCACCAGGTACGACAGCGCCGGATAAGTCGTGGCCAGGGCCAGCAGCGACATGGCGATCAACACCGGACGCCGGCCGATACGGTCGGACAACATGCCGCCAATCGGCAGCCAGAAGAAGTTCGAAACGCCCACCAGCAAGGTCACCAGCAGCGCATCGGAAGTACTCAGGTGCAGCACGGTTTTACCGAAGGTCGGCGCGTACACGGTGATCAGGTAGAACGCGGTGGTGGTCAGCGCGACCATCAGCATGCCGCCGAGCACCACCACCCAGTTCTGGCCGAGGGTGCGGAACACTTCTTTCATGCTCGGACGGTGTTTGCGCGCGGCGAACTCTTCGGTTTCCGCCAGGTTGCGGCGCAGCAGGAAGATGAACGGCACGATCATGCAGCCGACGAAAAACGGAATGCGCCAGCCCCAATCGGCAATCACATCCGGTGCCATCCACGCGTTCAGCGCATAGCCCAACGCCGCAGCGACAATGATCGCCACTTGCTGACTGGCCGACTGCCAAGCCGTGAAAAAGCCCTTGCGGCCAGGGGTGGCGATTTCCGACAAGTACACCGAAACACCGCCCAATTCCGCACCGGCGGAGAAGCCTTGCAACAGCCGTCCGATCAACACCAGCGCGGGCGCGAACAGACCAATGGTTTCGTATCCGGGCACCAGCACGATCAGGATCGTACCGCTGGCCATGATCGACAGGGTGACGATCAGACCTTTGCGCCGACCGACATCATCGATGTACGCGCCGAGCACAATCGCCCCCAGCGGACGCATCAGAAAGCCTGCGCCGAATACGGCAAAGGTCATCATCAGGGAAGCGAACTCACTGCTCGCCGGGAAGAACACCGCCGCAATCTGCGTGGCGTAGAAGCCGAACAGAAAGAAGTCGAACTGTTCGAGGAAGTTGCCCGAGGTCACCCGGAAAATGGCGCCGGCCCGCGAGCCGCCGTGTGGGATTGAGGCTGTCATAGAAAGAACTCCACCGCTTTTATGACGTGCGCGACGTGGAAGCGGCGCACGGTTGTTATTGCGGCGGATGGTCGCGCAGGTGTTACAGGATGTTAATTGCATTGTTGGCATGGATTGATGTGCAGAGCGGATCAATCCTTTGGAACACAGCCTAATCTGTAGGAGTGAGCCTGCTCGCGATGGCTCTGGCTCAGGCGATGAAGCAGTGAATGTGCCGACCTCTTCGCGAGCAAGCCCGCTCCCACAAGTTTCCAGGTTGACTGAAAACCTTGTAACCACCAACTGCCCCTGTGGGAGCGAGCTTGCTCGCGAAAGCGTTGTGTCAGATAAAGAGAATGCTGGAAGTGCCGGCCGTTTAGCTTGCACTCTCATTCATGCTCGTTCCCGTGTCGGACTCTGTGATCAGAAAGGGTGGCAGCGGGCAGTCGAGCAGATCCGCCACCGCACGAAACAACTCGGCTTCCGCCACAGTGATCACCCCGTCATGCATCACACAGCGGGTCATGGCATTGAGCAGGGCAGGCCGTTCTTCTGGCATTAAGTGGCGCAGGCGTTTGATTGCGGCTTCGAGCCCTTGCAGATCCTCAAGTTCGACCGGTAATTCCGACGGTCGCTCGAACGGCAATCCCTCCCAGGCAAAGTACAGCGCCTGCAACGCCACTTGCTGATTCTGCTGACCGGCGCGCGCCATCGCATTCAGCAGCACCAGCAGTTGTTCGGCGCACTGGAACAAACCGAACTTGAACTGAACCGCTGGCGCGCCCTCGACATTGCGTTCGACGATGCGCAGCAGTGTCCACTCCAGCAGCTCGGTTTCGTTATCGGCGTCAATCAGCAGGTTCATGTTCTGCTTCATCGTCGCGAAAGGTTTCTTGCCAAGGCGCTTCAGGCTGGGAATCAGCAGATCCAGCAACGGCAGGCGCAGGCCCGGATTGAGTAGTGACAGCTGCTCGCGCATGGCATTGAGGGTGTTGAACAGCGTGCGGTCGAGGCTCGACTCCAGCAGAGATAATTGCAGCGCCCGCAGCGAGTCGGAGCGCGATAACAATAGGCCGTAGACCAGCGCTTGAGCGCTATCGGTACTGCGTGCCGCAAGTTTGAGCTTTTGTGGAATATGCTTCAGCACCCGGCGCGCTTCGATCAGATGTTCGGCGCGTGGCGCACCGATAGCGGCCACGGATGCCTGCACGGCGTTCATGTCGTACACCACAGACATCGCTGTGTCCGGCACGCCGCTGAAGGCATCCGGTACCGGCAGCACGGCTCTGGCCACCATTGAGTCCTGCGGCGGCGCGGCAATTTTCACGAACGTGCCATCCCAACTGGCATCGATGCGACGAATACGCTCGCTCAGATCCGGATGACTGGACATCAAGTCAAAGCTTGAAGTGCCCGAACCGAAATACAGATGGCTGAACTCGGCGGCGCGCGCCGCGTTGATCTTCGCGCCCAACGCGTAGCCGCCGATCTTCTTCAGTGCACCGGCAATGCTTTGTGGATCGCGGGTGTACTGCACCGCCGTTGCATCGGCAAGGAATTCGCGCTGCCGGCTGACTGCCGCCTTAATGAGATTGCCGAATACGGTTCCGCCATACCCGACGATGCACAGCACGGTGCCAAACATCACGGTGAGGATGGCCGGTTGAGTGCGATTGACTGGGGAGCGACGCACATCATCCATGCCGCGCAAAATGAAGCTGCCAGTCAGGCCGATCACCAGGATGCCGTGGACAACTGCTACCAGGCGCGTGTTCAAACGCATGTCCCCGTTGTAGATGTGACTGAACTCGTGGGCGATCACACCTTGCAGCTCATCGCGCGACAGTAGGTTGATCGCGCCCTGCGTCACGCCAATGACCGCGTCTTGCGGAGTGAAACCTGCGGCAAATGCATTGATAGCCAAGTCCGGCAACAGGTATACCGAAGGCACGACGGTGCCGGACGCGAGGGCCATTTCCTCTACCACATTGACCAGGCGCTGCTCTTCCAGAGTTTGCGCGCTGTGATTGATCAGACGTCCACCCAGCCGACGTGCGACCACTTTGCCGCCGGCCGATAATTCGGCGTATTTGACCAGGCCGCCGACCAGCACAATGCTTGTCACCACCACCGAAACGGCGGTGAACATTTCCCAGCTTAACTCAAGGTCCATGACCGTATTGCCGTCGCCGTCGGAAACCGGCAGCGTCATCAGCAAGCACGACATGAGGATCAGACTGAGTACAGCGAGGCCCATCAAAATAACGAGCAGCACCGAGCGGCGCTTGGCCTGGCGCTGTTGCTGGAAGAAATTCATCGTAAAGTCCGGAAGATGTCGGGTGCGCCTGTCGCATCGTGTTCAGGCGTGCTGGCGGTTACTGCGCGGGCGGCTCAGTAAATTGGCCGTCCCACTGCGGATCAATCCGCCGTATGCGTTCACTCAGGTCAGGATGCGTAGCGAACAGGCTCTTGAAGAATGTTTTCGAGCCGGCGCTGAAATACAGATGGCTGAACTCCTTGGCCCGTGGCGAACTCAGGGTAGACCCCTGGCTGCCGATCTTTTTCAGAGCGCCGGTAATGCCTTGCGGGTTGCGGGTGAATTGCACAGCGCTGGCGTCAGCGAGGAATTCGCGTTGTCGACTCACGGCAGCCTTGATCACGTTGGCAAAGAAGCTGCCGATAAAACCGGCCACGCACAACACCACGCCCATGCTCATGCCCACCAAAAGCCAAAAATACTCGTCATCTTTCTTCTTACTTTTCTTCGACTTGGTCAGGCCAAATAGTAAATAAGCACCGGTCAGACCTACCACCAGAATTCCGTGCACAGTTGCCACCAATCGGGTGTTGAGCAACATGTCGCCGTTGTAAATATGGCTGAACTCATGAGCGATCACCCCTTGCAGCTCCTCGCGCGTCAGCAGTGACATAGCGCCTTGGGTGACACCGATCACCGCATCCTTGGGGTTGAAACCCGCCGCGAACGCATTGATGGTTTCGTCGGGTAGCAGATACACCGCTGGCACGGTGACGCCGGAGGCCAGCGCCATTTCCTCGACCACGTTCATCAGTTGGCGCTCATCCGGTGTGCGCATGTTGTCGTTGATCGGACGCCCGCCAAGCTTTTCCGCGATCACCTTGCCGCCGCCCAACAGTTGAAAAAACTTGAACAGACTGCCGAGCAATACGATGCCGGAAACGATCATGGCGACTACACCTGTGGTGTGCAGGGCTTTGGACTTGGCCTCGCTGTCATGCTGGCCATCAAACACGCCAATGATAAACGGCATGCTGGTAAGAGCGATCAGGCAGAGCACTGCGATGATCATCAGCACGATGAGCAAGGCAGTCTGGTGGCGCGCCCGGCGTTGTTGTTCAAAGAAATTCATGAAGCCATCCGTGGACTGAGAGGATCAGAAGGAGATTTTCGGGGCAACCTTGATCGCCAGCGTGTCAGCGAATTTCAGCGGCGCCGCGTCGCTGCCGTGGCCGAAGCTGGGGGCCAGCAGCAGCGCCGGAAAACTCTGCTTGAGCGTGTTGTAGTTCAACACCGCATCGTTGTAGGCCTGACGCGCAAAACTGACTCTGTTTTCAGTGCTGCTTAATTCTTCGCTGAGTTGCTGCATGTTTTGCGAAGACTTGAGTTCGGGATATGCCTCCATCGTCAGAGTCAGTCGCTCCACCGCGTTGCAGAATTTGCTGTCGACCAGGCCTAGCTGTTCGATATTTTTTGCACTGCCCGGTTGCGCCTTTGCGGCTTCAAGCCCGGCCACTGCGGCATTGCGCGCAGCAATCACGGCCTCGAGGGTTTCCTGCTCATGGGCAAGGTAGCCTTTGGCAATGGCCACCAGATTGGGGATCAGGTCGTAGCGGCGCTTTAGCTGGACTTCAACCTGAGCGAAGGCATTTTTGATTTCATTGCGTCGGGCAACCAGCGAGTTGAACAAGTACATGCAGTAGAAAGCGCAGAGTCCAAGCAAAACCAGATTGACGACAAGATAGGTGTTCACGGTGATGTCCTTATTCACTCGGCGGGATTTTGCGCGGCATGTTAGCGCAAAAGCGCGCTGTTGAGCCCGGATCCTTTGGGAGTGCGCTTGCTCGCGAAGGCGGCTGTCTACTAACTACAATCCCCCAACCAGCCCAGGCAAAAAAACAAGGAATGATTCCCTGACTCAGCAGTCGGAGTACAGGCAAAACCCATCTGAAGGAGGTTCACCGATGAACAGCAAAACCCTAATCGCCAGTCTGGCCCTCGTTGCCGGCATTGCCGGGATCAGCCCACTTGTTCAAGCGGCGCAAACCTCAAGCGAACAGGCTGTCCAGTCGCCGACCAGCGACCGCGAGTTGAAGGTCAACGACCGGGCACCAGACATTTATCAGCGCAGCGACAAAGCATTGAAAAACTGGAAACAGAAAGGCTTGAAAGCCCCGGTCGATCAGGCGCAGTGGGTGCAGATCAACGACAAGTACGTGATGGTCATGATCACCAACGGCACCATCGTTGAGATGCAGCCTGTCGAGCGTTAATCCCCGGACTCAAAGGCCCTGCGCATGCATCCGTGCAGGGCTCTCGCTCCCCAACCGATACTGATTATTCCCACTGCGCTTGGCCTCATACATCGCCAGATCGGCAATGTGCAGCAGCCGATCCATGGTTGGCGCATGGTCCGGAAACACCGCGACCCCAAGGCTGGTACCGACATGGCGCTGGTCGTTGCCGATGCTGATCGGTGGGGACAGTTCGATGAAAATTTTCTGACAGATGCTGCGGGCTTCGTCCTGCAGGTTGAGGCTCGGGGCCAGGCCTTGCAGAATCACCACGAATTCGTCGCCGCCAATCCGCGCGACGGTGTCGGTGGCGCGCAGGATGCGTTTCAGACGAGTCGCAGTGGTGATCAGCACGCGGTCGCCGGCGGCATGACCGTAGTGGTCGTTGATCGCCTTGAAACCGTTGAGATCGATAAACACCAGTGCCACCCGGGTCAGGCTGCGGCGCGCCTGTTCCAGTGCTTCGGATAAACGCTCTTCGAGCACCAGACGATTGGGCAGTCCGGTCAACGGGTCGAAGTGGGCGAGGTGCTGGAGGTAACTCGCCGAGGCTTTCTCCTCGGTAATGTCGCGCACCACGCCCATCATTTTGATGACGGCGTCGTGGTCGTTGCGCACCACATTACCAGTCTCGCGCAGCCAGCGAATCGTGCCGTCGGGCCAGACCACGCGGTATTCCTCATCGTGGTTTTCACCGGTCTCCAGGCAACGCAATTCACCGTCGCGCACTCTGACGCGGTCGTCCGGGTGTACGCAGGAGCAGAACAGCGCATAAGACGGCGTGATCTCGCCGATCTTGAACCCGAACATGCCGTAGATCGCGTCTGACCAGTACAGCCGATCGGTGTCGACTTCCCAGTCCCAGGTGCCGATCCGCGCGAAATATTGGCTGCGTTTGAAACGCTCGGCGTCACCGTCCTGGTGGATGTTCTGGCGTTCGGCGGCGCGGGTCAGCAGCTCGCGGTATTCGTCCAGTTGCTTGCGCAAACCGCGCGCTCGCCAGATCAAGACGACGATCAATCCAATCATGACAACGCCAAGGGCAAGGCTGATCCAGAGGTAAGTCATTCGGGAACTGCCAGCATGAAGAATCGATCCGTGAAGTAATGGCGGTTGGCTATCTTAATGGGTTGTCAGTCACTTCGGATACAGCGCCAATTTTCGTCAATGAGTTGCGAACAGCCGATATTTCTGGGAAAACGGCGACCAGTTGAACAATAGAGTGAATGTCATGAATGATGAACTGCAGGTAATCGATCTCCAGGTGGGCGAGGGCAAGGCTGCCGTCAAAGGCGCGCTCATCACCACCCACTACACCGGCTGGCTGGAAGACGGCAGCGAGTTCGACTCTTCCCACAGCCGTGGCAAACCTTTTCAGTGCGTGATTGGAACGGGCCGGGTGATCAAGGGTTGGGATCAGGGACTGATGGGGATGCAAGTGGGCGGCAAGCGCAAACTGCTGGTGCCGGCGCATCTGGGCTATGGCGAGCGGACGATGGGCAAGATTCCGCCACATTCGAATCTGGTGTTCGAGATTGAGTTGTTGGAGGTTTTGACGCGGGAGGATTGAGAGGAACAAGTGTCGAAGCTGTCCGGATGAGGGGCGGGGACCCTCATCCCAATCTCTGTAGTTTGAGTGTTCGTTTGACGGGTCAGGTGAATGTGTCGATATCGTCAAGCGTGTCCTCAATGATGCCCTTCAGAGCAGGGAACTTCCTCTGAACGGTTTCGAGCGCGGGCAGGACGGTTTCAGTATTCATTTCGCCATGGCGGCGAGCGATATGACCGAGAGCGGTGACCGCAGACGCCACAATCGCTTCGGTTTTGTGGGTGAGATATTTCAGGCAGGTGTCTTGAGCCCAGGCTCTGTCGGTTTCATTCAGACCGATAGACACCAGCGCGGAAATGACTTTCTCGTCCAGGTCGCTGGCAAGATGTCTTATGGCTTCATCATGGCTGAGTGATGGGTCTTGATAGATGAGGCTCATTGTCAACGTTACCCCCTTACGCCAATTAACAGGTCAAGTTCCGTCGGTCGCTGTTCGTTCAGTTCTTTGGCAATTTGTTGAATTTGGGATTCTGTAAGCAGCCATTCGCCATCCGGACTTTCGTCAAAGTTCTTCCAGCCTAGGACAGCCAAAACCTTAGGCTCGAATTGAGGTTTGACTGCAGCTCATATTTTAAGGCGTCATCCTCGACGTCACCTTTTAGAAAACCGCTAATCCATAAAAAACATAAATATCCTTCGCCTTGTTTTGGGTCGATCTTTGGGGGCTGCGGGATCGATCTGTTCCCCAGTTACGTGGTTGAACTCGCCAAGGCGTTTGCCTTGCTTGTTGCATAACTCGATCGCCGGATAGAACTGGGTAAATAGTTTGGGCTAATCCTACAGCCGTTTCTCCATAACGATGGTGCGCTCCGCCCCATGAAACTCGTCGCGGATTTTCTGATAACCCAACGCGGTATAAAATCTTTCAGCTGTAATCGACGATGGCACACGTACAGTTCCAATACCTGCGCTGGCAGCAGTTGTATGAATGAAATCCATCAAGTACCGCCCGATACCCCTTTTTTGGTGAGCTGGGTCAACGAAAACACTTCTGACGACATCACCGTCGAGACCGGCAGTACCGATAATGTTTTCGCCCAATAAGGCTACGAAGACCTTACGCTTCGTAAGCTGTGTGGTGATGGCTTCAGGATAAAAGCTCTGCTCAACCTGAGCGATCACATCAGGCGGATAGTCCTGTGAATTTGACTCCCGCAGGGTGGTGATAACTACGCGGCTTATCGCTGCTGCATCTCTGCTCGTGGCGGGGCGAACGTGGCATTCCATGCTGAGATCTCAATCCTAAAGGATTACAGCTTAGCGCTTCGCAATGTGCCTTCCCCGGACGCTTACGCTTAATTAACTTATTCACCCGTTAAGTAAATCGTTGAGACTTGACTGAGTAAGTGTGCGCATCAGTCAGGCGAGCAGACGCTTGAAAAGGCACTTGGCGTCGGGTGAGTAACTCTTCATGGGTTAGCCTGTTTTCTCGGGTTTGACCTTCGGATATTCGATAGCAGAAAGGGCGTCTTCGCGATCACTCAGGCTGCAATTGCCATCGCGTCTAGCATCTCAGCCACTGTCTTTGCAAGTGACGGAAATCGGCGTTTCACCCGCTGTAGCGCTGGCAGCACAGCCTCCATTTCAAGCCCATCAAGTTTCCCTAGAGCGTTCACGGCCGAGGCCACAATTGTTTCCTGCTCGCTTTCAAACAACACCAGGCATGCGTTCTGAGCCCAGTGCCGATCCCGTTCGTTGAGGCCCATGGCGACTAATGCGGCGACGACATGGGCATCTGGTTTATTGGCCATGTGAAATTCTCCTTTGCGTCGTTTTCCTTGTGGCGAGGGAGCTTGCTCCCGCTGGGTTGCGAAGCGACCCCAAGCCCCATCGATCCGGTTCGGATCCGGATTTTCGACTGCTGTGCAGTCGAGCGGGAGCAAGCTCCCACGCCACAGGGACGCTTTTTCAATTGCTGATCGGGGGCTCGAGGTTGTCGAGGGCGCGGCTGACGGCGAGTTCGCCGAGCATGACTACTTGCTGGATGCCGAGCACGGTGTTGCGGTAGGGCGTGTCGAGCAGGCTGGCGAAGTCGCTGAGCATGATGCTGGCCGAGGCCATGGATTCGCAGGCGTGGGCCAGCAGTTCTTCGTTGTCCATGTTCGGGGCGACGACGAACATGTGGCTGGGTTTGCGCTCGGGCGGGGCTTGCGGTTTCAGGTAGTGATCGAGGGCGCGTTCGGCGGCTTCGTGGAGTTTTCTGGAATTGGGGTCGGAGTAGGGGGATGTTGATTCCGGGTCCGGTATTGCGTCCGCTTCTGGCGGATTTGGTGTGACTTTGAACATTTGCGAGACCTTTATATAGAGGCTGCCCACCATCGCGACTAAACGAAGAGAGAGGCAGCTATGCGCAGGTTAGTCGACCGGTGGTCTCACAATTTCCGGCGCGCCCGAAGGCGCCCTGCGCACAGCCACCATTGAGTTCAGGCGTACGAGCGGCCTGAATGTATGGATGCTTTACGAAATGTGAGACAACCGAGCGACTAAACCCGATCACTGACCATTCAGTGACGCGAACCAAGTTACCGATGCCCCCCAAACCGCACAAGCCGGCGGATTCTGGCGTAGTTGTAGGCAAAGGCGCAAGGCGATGTAGCCTCTTGGATGATGCTGAAATGATGCTGCGTTTTTCAGTCCGCCATCGCCAGCAGGCTGGCTCCCTCAGGGGATTTGTGATGGGCGATGAACCTGAGCACTCCACCGGACAATTGTGGGAGCGGGCTTGCTCGCGAAGAGGCCGGCACATCCGGCATCTTTGTTAGCAGACACACCGCCTTCGCGAGCAAGCCCGCTCCCACCGGGGGATTTGTGTTGGACGCTGAACTCGAGCGCACCACCGGACAATCATGGGAGCAGGCTCGCTGCTATAAAGGGATTGAGGTCGCCTTCAGCTTCCCGTTCATCCTTTGAATGCTCACCGAACTTGCGATTGCCCAAGCCATCGGCGAACATGCACGCCATATAGGGGTAGGGGGTATAGGTATGTCGCACATTCATGAACATAAAGACGAGCTGCTTAACCGCGTGCGGCGCATTGCCGGGCAGGTGCAGGCCGTTGAAAAAGCGCTGGAGGGCGATGCCGATTGCGCCAAGACCTTGCACCTGGTGGCGGCAATTCGTGGGGCGGTCAACGGTTTGATGGAGCAGTTCATCGAGGCCCACACCCGTGAACATGTGGCGCATCCCGACCTCACTGACGAACAGCGTGCCCAGGGCGCCGAAGATCTGCTGCAAGCCATCCGCCGTTATTCCAAATAGAGCACCAGCATCATGAGCCTGACCCCAAGCGCTGACCGTTTCAGCCACGATCACCAGTTTCTCGGCGCGTCCCACGATGAAAACGCCCGCCGCACCTTGTGGGTGGTGGCGCTGACGTTTGTGATGATGATCGGCGAGATCGCCGCCGGTTACCTCACTGGCTCCATGGCCCTGCTGGCCGACGGTTTTCACATGGCAACGCATGCCGGCGCGTTGGGCATCGCCGCCGCCGCGTATGGTTTCGCCCGGCGCAACGCCAACAACCGTCGCTACAGTTTCGGCACCGGCAAGGTCGGTGATCTGGCCGGTTTTGCCTCGGCGATGGTGCTGGGGCTGGTGTCGCTGGGCATTGCCGGCGAATCGATTTTTCGATTGTTCGAACCGACCACTGTGGCGTTTGGCGAAGCAACCGTGATCGCGATTGTCGGGTTGGGCGTAAACGTCCTCAGCGCCTTCCTGCTGATGGGCCATCATGGCCATGACCACGGCCATCAGCATGACCACGGCCACGATCATCACCACCATCACGACAACAACCTGCGCTCGGCCTACGTCCATGTACTGGCCGATGCCCTGACCTCGGTACTGGCGATTGCCGCGTTGCTGGCCGGGCGCTACCTCGGTTGGGTGTGGCTGGATCCGGCGATGGGTATTGTCGGCTCGATTGTCATCGCGAAATGGGCCTGCAACCTGATGCGCGACAGCGCCGCGGTGCTGCTCGACACCACCGACGAGCCGGTGGCAGCGGAGATCCGCGAGCTGCTGGAAACCTCGGACGATGTGCGCATCAGCGATCTGCATGTCTGGCAGGTCGGCCCGCAGGCGCGGGCGGCGATTGTCAGTGTGGTCGCGGCGGCGGGCGTGACGGCGGAGGCTATTCGCGAACGGCTGGCGCCGGTGCATGAGCTGTCGCACCTGACCATCGAGCTGCGCAACGCTTAAGGCTGCACCGCGCTGAACAGTGGAATCCGCCCATTGAGGGATGGGCGGTAATGCCACGTCAGTTGTTGCAGATTCACACCCTGATCAAGGATTTCTCTGACAGTCGCAGCGGCAATGCTCAACGCCAGCGTCTGCCCCGGACACTGATGCCGCCCGCTGCCAAAGCTGAAACTGCGCCAAGTCGGCCGATCCAGCACAAATCGCTCAGGCTCCTCATTTAACGAGGGATCGCGGTTGGCCGAGGCCAGCAGCAACAGAATCACTTCGCCGGCCTCAAGCCGCACACCATCGATCTCACAAGTCTGCGCGACAAAGCGCCGAGTGTTCTGCACCGGCGGATCAAAGCGCTGAACCTCGGCCAGCAACACGTCCATTGCGGCATCGCGCAATTCGGGCTGACGTCGCAGCGCAATCAGCGCATTGCCGATCAACCCGGCAGTCGCTTCAAACGTCTGCGAACAGAGACCGATCAGGTTGGCGATCAGGGTTTCTTCGTCTCCTGCAAATCGCTGCTCGATAGCCTTGAGCAACTCGCTATCGGCTTCGGCCAGCAACTCGATGAAATAGCCGTGCAATTGCTCCGCCGCCGCATGCGCCGCCGCCAGTTGCAGGTCATTGCTCAGCGGCGACAGGCAAGCGACGAAGTCCGCGGTCAGCTCACTGATCGCCCGGCCCTGCGCCGGGGTGAAGCCGAGCAGCGCCGCGACCACGCACACCGGGCCGCGAAACATCGCCTTATATAAGCCATCGGCGTCCGCCGTCATCAATCGCGCCGCCACCAGCGTGCGTACCAGGTTGTCATCGATCAACTGCAGCGCCGGTTCCACCGCAGAGCGTGGGCAGCGCTGACGTTCGCCATCGTTCATCCGCATCAACTGCCCGAACACCTTGCCGGCCATCCCCGAGGCAATCGCCTTGGGCACCGGTTCCTGCAGCGGTCGCACCCGACAGTCGGCATGCGTCAGCACTGCGCTCACCGCGCGGGCGCTGCTGGCGACCCACAGTTTCAATCCGTGATCAAAGGTCAGTCCGCCCTCGGCGCGCAGTTTGGCGTAGTAGGGATAGGGATCGGCATGCGTCGCAGCGATGATCGGGTCCATGGTTCACAGCCTTGTCGTCGGGAAAGTGATGCGAGTATCTTCAGTTCGCAGCGACGACGATTCGTCGGGGAGCGAAATATGCACGCAGAACATCAAGACATCGGCGTCTCGCAAGTAGCCGCCGCTATTGCCGAACCGGCACGCACGAAAATCCTCTGCTCGCTGATGGACGGCCACGCCCGCACCAGCACGGAATTGGCCGCCGTCGCCGAGGTCAGCGCCTCCACCGCCAGTGCGCACCTGGCCAAGCTCAAGGATCTGGCACTGGTGCGCTTGCATGTGCAGGGCCGCCATCGCTATTACAGCCTCGCCGATCAGCGCGTGGCCCAGGCGCTGGAAGCGTTGATGGTGATCGGCCAGAACGCCGCGCCGATCTTCAAACCGCACACCCCGGATCGCCTGCAATTCGCTCGTACCTGCTACGACCACATGGCCGGTACGCTCGCGGTGTTGTTGCACGACCGTATGCTTGAGGCGGGGTGGCTGGTGGAAACCGACGGGCGGGCTTATCGCTTGAGCGACAGTGGCGAGGCGTTGTTTGCGAGCTTGGGGGTTGAGGTGCAGGACTTGAGCACCTTGCGCCGCAAGTTTGCTTGCCCGTGCCTGGACTGGAGCATGCGCCGGCCGCATCTGGGCGGTTCGCTGGGGGCGGCGCTGTTGCAAATGGCGTTGAAGCGCAAGTGGGTGACGCAGGATCTGGACAGTCGGGCGCTGGCACTGACTGTGGCGGGGCGAAAGGAAATGGGCATGCGATTTGGTCTTGAGTTGCCATTAGACGCGCAGAGCAAAAGATCGCAGCCTGCGGCAGCTCCTACAGGTAACCGTGCACCTTTGTAGGATCCTGTATTTGCACCTTGTGCCAATCCAATAGACTCGATACTGTACGCATAACCAGTATCGAGTCTTCGCCATGCAACTCATCGACAAGCTCAGCATTCTCGCCGACGCCGCCAAGTACGACGCCTCCTGCGCCAGCAGCGGTGCGCCCAAGCGCAGCTCCGAGGGCAAGAGCGGGTTGGGCTCGACGGACGGCATGGGCATCTGCCACAGCTATACGCCGGACGGCCGTTGCGTATCGTTGCTGAAAATTCTCCTGACCAACTTCTGTCTCTACGACTGCCAGTATTGCGTCAACCGCCGCTCCAGCGATGTACCGCGTGCACGCTTCACCCCCGAGGAAGTGGTGACGTTGACCCTGGATTTCTACCGACGCAACTGCGTCAGCGGACTGTTTCTCAGCTCCGGGATCATCCGCTCGGCGGACTACACCATGGAGCAACTGGTGCGTGTGGCGAAGCTGCTGCGCGAAGAGCATGAATTTCGCGGCTACATTCACCTCAAGACCATTCCCGAGGCCGATCCGGCATTGATCGAGGAGGCCGGGCGCTACGCCGATCGCCTCAGCGTCAATATCGAACTGCCCACCGATGCCAGCCTGCAAACCCTGGCCCCGGAGAAACACATCGGCTCGATCAAGCAGGCGATGCACACCATCTACACCGGCGAGCAGACCGTGCTCAACGAGCCGCGCTCGGCGAAGTTCGCCCCGGCCGGGCAGAGCACGCAGATGATCGTCGGCGCCGATGACACCGACGACAGCACGATCCTGCATGGCGCCCAGGCCTTGTACGGCAATTTCCGCCTGCGCCGGGTCTACTATTCGGCATTCAGCCCGATTCCCGACAGCCCGAAAAGCGTGCCATTGGCCGCGCCACCGCTGATGCGCGAGCACCGTTTGTATCAGGCCGACTTCCTCTTGCGCAGTTACGGCTACAGCGCCGATGAGCTGCTCAAAGGCCCGGGTAATCTGGCGCTGGATATCGATCCGAAGCTGGCCTGGGCGCTGCAGAATCGCGAAGTGTTTCCGCTGGATCTGAATCGCGCCGAACCGGCGCTGATCGCGCGCATTCCCGGCATCGGCCTGCGCACCACCGAGCGTTTGGTGCAATTGCGCCAGCAACGGTGTATCCGCTATGAAGACGTGGCGCGCATGCGCTGTGTGTTGGCCAAAGCCAAGCCGTTCATCATCACCAGCGATTACCACCCACAACAGGCCGAAGTCACCAGCCAGATGCTCTACCAGCAATTGCGCGACCGGCCGCAGCCACAGCAGATGGGGTTGTGGGGATGATCAATCTCGATTGCGACGACCTGTTCGACACTTGGCGCCAGCAGGCGCGCTGGCTGCTCAGCCATGAAGTCGACCCGTGTCTGGTGAGTTGGGCGTCGGAAGGTGTGAGCGATCTGTTTGCCAGTGACGTACATGTCCCGGAGGGGCAGGGGCCGTTTCAGGCACGCATCCCCCGTGCATTGCTCGACACCCTGGAACAAGCTGCACGC
Organism: Pseudomonas sp. 14P5.3.2; assembly: GCF_057799175.1. Lineage (NCBI taxonomy): Bacteria > Pseudomonadati > Pseudomonadota > Gammaproteobacteria > Pseudomonadales > Pseudomonadaceae > Pseudomonas > Pseudomonas sp. 14P5.3.2. Next base: position 55,312 of record NZ_JBYOKU010000028.1, read on the forward strand.
TACCGGGGCGACCAGCGCTGGAGTCTGTTGTATGAAGTGCTGTGGCGAGTCAGCCATGGTGATCGCACGGCGATGATGGCTGGCGACAAGCTCGGCAGCGAGTTGCAGCGGCGGATCAAGCAGGTGCAGCGCGAAGCCCACCATTTGCATGCGTTCGTGCGTTTCATCGAACGCCCGCAGGATCAGCCAGGCCCGCAATATGTGGCGTGGCACGAACCGGCCCACGACATCCTGCACAGTGCCAGCGAGCATTTCATCGGACGCATGGGCCGCCACCGCTGGTTGATCGCCACGCCGCGTGACGGGGTTTATTACGATGGCGAGCGACTGATCCATCAGCGCCAATGCCCGGTGGAATGGCAGCAACTGGCGCAGAACATTGATGACCCGCACGGCGAGTTGTGGCTGACGTACTACAGCCACATCTTCAACCCGGCGCGCTTGAACGAGAAAGTCATGCAGGGGCACTTGCCGGTGCGTTTCTGGAAGAATCTGCCGGAAGGGGAGTTGATTCCCGGGCTGATTACCCAGGCGCGCACGGGCAAGCAGCAGAACGGACAGGCCAGCGGGATTGCCGCGCGAGCCGGCAAGCGAATTGCGTTGAAATAGAAAATCAAAAGATCGTCCGAACGCGGCCCGAGCCTTCGGCAGCTCCTACATGGGTATCGCATTCCATCTGTAGGAGCTGCCGAAGGCTGCGATCTTTTGATCTTTATCACAACGAAAAAGCCCCCATCGATCACTCGATGGGGGCTTTTGTGCGTCAGCGGCCGTCAGATCAAACCTTGACGATCCAGCCCGCAGGCGCTTCGATGTCGCCGGTCTGCACGCCAGTCAGCTCTTTGTAGAGCTTCTGGGTGACCGGGCCGACTTCGGTTTCGCTGTGGAACACGTGCAGGTGGTCGTTGTAGCTGATCCCGCCGATCGGCGTGATCACCGCAGCGGTACCGCAAGCACCGGCTTCCTTGAAGTCCGACAGCTTGTCGATCAGCACGTCGCCTTCCACCACTTCCAGACCCAGACGGGTTTTCGCCAGTTCGATCAGCGACAGGCGAGTGATGCCCGGCAGCACGGATGGCGAGTTCGGAGTAATGAACTTGTTGTCGTGGGTGATCCCGAAGAAGTTGGCGGAACCGACTTCCTCGATCTTCTTGTGGGTCAGCGGATCCAGGTAGATGGCGTCAGCGAAGTGCGCTTTCTTGGCCTGGGAGCCCGGCATCAGGCTGGCGGCGTAGTTGCCACCGACCTTGGCCGCACCGGTGCCTTGTGGGGCGGCGCGGTCGAAGCTGGAAATCTGGAAATTGTGCGGCGTCAGGCCGCCCTTGAAGTAGGCGCCGACCGGGATCGCGAACACCGAGAAGATGAACTCCGGCGCGGTACGCACACCGATGTTGTCACCCACACCGATCACGAACGGACGCAGGTACAGCGCGCCGCCGGTGCCGTATGGCGGGATGAAGCGCTCGTTGGCGCGAACCACTTCCTTGCACGCTTCGATGAACTGCTCGGTCGACACGTGCGGCATCAGCAGGCGAGCGCAGCTGCGTTGCATGCGAGCGGCGTTCTGGTCGGGACGGAACAGGTTGATCGAGCCGTCCTTGCAACGATAAGCCTTCAGACCTTCGAAGCACTGCTGGCCATAGTGAAGGGCAGTCGAGCCTTCGCTGATGTGCAGCACGTTGTCTTCGGTCAGGGTGCCTTTGTCCCATTCGCCATTGCGAAAGTACGACAGATAGCGTTTGTCGGTCTTGATGTAGTCAAAACCCAGCTTGTCCCAATTGATGCTTTCGTTACCCATGACACCCTCTATCACTGAACAACCGTCGAAACGGTTCAAGGCTTCTGACGTTTTTTTGGATGGGCACAACAATACTTCATTCTTGAGCGGTTTCGCAGCCCGGACGATGGAGGGATGGCAAAAATAGTAGCTTGCTTACTAAACCCCCTTCATTCCTGCATGTTTCACCTCTTTTGTGGCGAGGGAGCTTGCTCCCGCTCCAGTGCGCAGCACTGGTAAAACCGGACACCGCGGTGCTTCAGGTGCACAGGGGTGGCTGGGTTTGGGGCCGCTTCGCAGCCCAGCGGGAGCAAGCTCCCTCGCCACAGGGGTTCAGCGTTTACAGGTGCAACGCATGCCCCAAAGCACGCAGCGCTGCTTCCTGCACCGCTTCACCCAAGGTTGGATGCGCATGAATGGTGCCGCCGATGTCTTCCAGACGCGCGCCCATTTCCAGGCTTTGCGCGAACGCGGTCGACAACTCCGATACGCCAACCCCGACCGCCTGCCAGCCGACAATCACATGATTGTCGCGACGCGCGACCACGCGCACGAAGCCGCTTTTCGATTCCAGGGTCATCGCCCGGCCGTTGGCAGCGAATGGGAAGCTGGAAACGATGCAGTCCAGCCCCGCAGCCTTGGCCTCGTCCGGGGTCTGGCCGACCACCACCAGTTCCGGGTCGGTAAAGCACACCGCGGCGATGGCGGTCGGGTTGAATTCGCGGTGCTTGCCGCTGATCAGCTCGGCGACCATTTCGCCCTGAGCCATGGCGCGGTGCGCGAGCATCGGTTCGCCGCTCAGGTCGCCGATGGCGTAGACGTTGCGCATGCTGGTCTGGCAGCGGCTGTCGATCTTGATCGCCGAGCCGTTCATGTCCAGGTTCAGCGCTTCGAGGTTCCAGCCTTGAGTGTTCGGCTTGCGACCCACCGCCACCAGCACCTGATCGGTTTCCAGATTCAGGGTGTCGCCGTTCGGCTCACGCACCTGCAAGGTACCGTCGAAACCCAGCACGCTGTGCTTGAGATAGAGCTTCACGCCCAGTTGCTTCAGTGCTTCGTGTACCGGTTGGGTCAGTTCGGCGTCGTAGGCCGGCAGGATACGATCCTGCGCCTCGACCACACTGACCTCGGCGCCGAGCTTGCGGTAAGCAATGCCCAGCTCCAGACCGATATAACCGCCGCCCACCACCACCAGGCGTTTTGGCACGGACTTCGGCGCCAGTGCTTCGGTGGAGGAGATGATCGGCCCGCCGATCGGCAGGATCGGCAGGTTGACGCTGGTCGAACCGGTGGCCAGCACCAGATGCTCGCACTGGATGCGCGTGTCGCCGACCTCGACGGTTTTGCCATCGACGACCTTGGCCCAGCCATGGATCACCTGAACCTTGTTCTTTTTCAGCAACGCGGCGACGCCGGTGGTCAGGCGATCAACGATGCCGTCCTTCCACTCGACGCTCTTGCTGATGTCGAGGGTTGGTGCCGAGACGCTGATCCCCAGCGCCGAATGTTCGCTGTGATGGCGGGTCTGGTGGAACTGCTCGGCCACGTGAATCAACGCTTTCGATGGAATGCAGCCGATGTTCAGGCAAGTGCCGCCCAGCGATTGGCCTTCGACCAGAATCGTCGAAATGCCCAGTTGTCCGGCGCGTATTGCCGTGACGTAACCGCCGGGACCACCGCCGATGATCAGCAGCGTGGTGTTCAAGGTTTGCATGGCATCACTCCACAAACAGGGTCGCGGGTTGTTCGAGCAGGCCACGGATGGCCTGGATGAAGAGCGCCGCGTCCATGCCGTCGACCACGCGGTGATCGAAGGAGCTGGAGAGGTTCATCATCTTGCGGATCACCACCTGGCCTTTGACGACCATCGGGCGTTCAACGATTTTGTTCACGCCGACGATCGCCACTTCCGGCAGGTTCAGCACCGGCGTGCTGACGATGCCGCCCAGCGCTCCGAGGCTGGTCAGGGTGATGGTCGAGCCGGACAGTTCGTCGCGGCTGGCCTTGCCATTGCGTGCGGCGTTAGCCAGACGCGAGATTTCTGCGGCGCTGTCCCACAGGCTGCGAGCTTCGGCGTGACGCACCACCGGTACCATCAGGCCAACGTCGCTTTGTGTGGCGACGCCGACATGCACCGCGCCGAGGCGGGTGATGACCTGGGCTTCGTCGTCGTAACGGGCGTTCATCTGCGGGAAGTCGCGCAGGGCTACGACCAGTGCGCGGACGAGGAACGGCAGCAGGGTCAACTTGCCACGGCTGGCGCCGTGTTTTTCATTGAGGTGCGCGCGCAGTTCTTCAATCGCGGTGACGTCGATTTCCTCGACGTAGCTGAAATGCGCGGCACGCTGCGTGGCGTCCTGCATGCGCTGGGCGATCTTGCGGCGCATGCCGATTACCGGAATCTGCTCCTCATCGTGACGCTGGGCGTACGCGGCAGTTGCCGGCGCCGAAGCGTTTGACTGACCCTGGGCCAGATAAGCGTCGAGGTCTTCGTGCAGCACGCGACCGGCCGGGCCGGTGCCGCGTACCAGACGCAATTGAATGCCCAGATCCAGCGCATGTTTGCGCACGGCCGGCGAGGCCAGCGGACGTTCATCGGCTTCACGGGCAACCATCGGGCCCTGGCAAACCGGTGCGGAACGCGGTGCAGCAGCGGCAGCAGGTTTGCTCTCGACTACCGCTTCAACTTTCGCTGCAACAGGGGGCTCTTTCGCGGCAACAGGTGCTGGCGCGGCGGACTCTTTCAAGTTGCCGGCACCTTCTACTTCGATGCTGATCAGCACACTGCCGACCGCCATCACTTCACCCGGCTGACCGCCGAGCGCAATCACCTTGCCGTGTACCGGCGATGGAATATCGACCATCGCCTTGTCGGTCATCACATCCGCCAGCACCTGATCTTCAACCACCAGGTCGCCGACCTTGACGTGCCACTGCGACAGTTCTACTTCTGCGATGCCTTCGCCGATGTCCGGCATCTTGATAACGTGCGTGCCCATTCAGACCTCCATGACCCGTTTCAACGCCGCGCCCACTCGGGACGGCCCTGGGAAATACGCCCACTCTTGCGCGTGCGGGTAGGGGGTGTCCCAACCGGTGACGCGTTCGATTGGCGCTTCCAGGTGATGGAAGCAATGCTCTTGCACCAGCGACACCAGTTCGGCGCCGAAACCGCAGGTGCGGGTGGCTTCGTGGACCACCACGCAGCGACCGGTTTTCTTCACCGACTTGACGATGGTTTCCAGGTCCAGCGGCCACAGGCTGCGCAGGTCGATGACTTCGGCGTCAACGCCACTTTCTTCAGCGGCAACTTGCGAGACGTACACGGTGGTGCCGTAGGTCAGCACGGTCACGTCCTTGCCCGGACGGGTGATTGCGGCAACGTCCAGCGGCACGGTGTAGTACCCGTCCGGCACCTGGGCCTGCGGGTGTTTCGACCACGGGGTTACCGGACGGTCGTGGTGGCCGTCGAACGGGCCGTTGTAAAGGCGTTTCGGCTCAAGGAAGATCACCGGGTCATCGTTTTCGATGGAGGCGATCAGCAGGCCTTTGGCGTCATACGGATTGGATGGCATGACGGTGCGCAGACCGCAGACCTGAGTGAACATCGCCTCAATGCTCTGGCTGTGGGTCTGGCCGCCGTAGATCCCGCCGCCACAGGGCATGCGCAGGGTCATCGGCGCGGTGAACTCGCCGGCCGAGCGATAACGCAGACGCGCCGCTTCGGAGATGATCTGGTCGGAAGCCGGGTAGACGTAGTCGGCGAACTGAATCTCGGCCACCGGCCGCAGGCCGTAAGCGCCCATGCCCACGGCAACACCGACGATGCCGCTTTCGGAGATTGGCGCGTCGAACACCCGCGAGGTGCCGTACTTGGTCTGCAGGCCTTCGGTGCAACGGAACACGCCGCCGAAGTAGCCGACGTCCTGACCGAACACCACCACATTGTCGTCACGCGCAAGCATCACATCCATGGCCGAGCGCAGGGCCTGGATCATGGTCATGGTGGTCGTGGTCATGGCGGTTTCCAACTGAATATTGTTGTTGTGATCGTTCATGTCAGATCCCCAACTGCTGACGCTGGCGCTTTAAGTGCTCCGGCATCTCTTTGTAGACGTCTTCGAACATGGTTGCGGCGCTTGGAATCTGCCCGCCGGCGAGGGTGCCGTACTGTTCGGCCTGTTTCTGCGCGGCAATCACTTCGGCTTCGAGTTCGGCGCTGACGGCGGCGTGCTCTTCTTCCGACCAGTGGCCGACCTTGATCAGGTGCTGCTTCAGGCGGGCAATCGGGTCGCCCAGCGGGAAGTGGCTCCAGTCATCGGCAGGACGGTATTTCGACGGATCGTCGGAGGTCGAGTGCGGGCCGGCGCGGTAGGTGACCCATTCGATCATGGTCGGACCGAGGTTGCGTCGGGCGCGCTCGGCAGCCCAGGCGGAAGCGGCGTAGACCGCGTAAAAGTCGTTGCCGTCGACCCGCAGCGAGGCGATGCCGCAACCGACGCCGCGTCCGGCGAAAGTGGTGGCTTCACCGCCGGCGATGGCCTGGAAGGTCGAGATCGCCCACTGGTTGTTGACCACGTTGAGGATCACTGGCGCGCGGTAAACGTGAGCGAAGGTGAGGGCGGTGTGGAAGTCCGATTCGGCGGTGGCGCCGTCACCGATCCACGCCGAGGCGATTTTGGTATCGCCTTTGATCGCCGAAGCCATGCCCCAGCCGACGGCCTGAATGAATTGGGTCGCGAGGTTGCCGGAGATGGTGAAGAAACCGGCGTCCTTGACCGAGTACATGATCGGCAACTGCCGGCCCTTGAGCGGATCACGCTCGTTGGACAGCAGTTGGCAGATCAGGTCGACCAGCGGCACTTCGCGGGCCATCAGAATGCTTTGCTGACGGTAGGTCGGGAAGCACATGTCGTCGATGTTCAAGGCCAGGGCCTGGGCGCTGCCGATGGCTTCCTCGCCAAGGCTTTGCATGTAGAACGACATTTTTTTCTGCCGCTGGGCGACCACCATGCGGTTGTCGTAAATCCGCGTCTTGAGCATGGCGCGCATGCCCTTGCGCAGGATCTCGACCGGCACGTTTTCAGCCCAGGGGCCGAGGGCGTTGCCCTGATCGTCGAGCACACGAATCAGCCCACGCGCCAGGTCGGCGGTGTCGGCGGGTTCTACATCAATGGAAGGTTTGCGCACCGTGCCGGCATCGGTCAGATGCAGGTAGGAGAAATCGGTTTTGCAGCCTGGGCGGCCCGAGGGTTCAGGGACGTGCAGACGCAGCGGTTCATACGCTTGGGTCATGGCTTCTACGCTCGATCTTGTGAATTTCTTGTAGTGAGCTGGCAATCATTCTTGGGTGAAAGAAATCTTGTCCTACAACAATCATAGGCCCGGCCAAGAAGAATATTTCTCTCTGTTTCGTTGCGCTGGAGACGATTTGCAGATAGAAAATCTGCATAAACATAAAAAACAGGTGGTTTTGTCTCATGCGCAAACTGGACCGTACCGACATCGGCATTCTCAACAGCCTTCAGGAGAACGCGCGCATCACCAACGCCGACCTCGCGCGCTCGGTGAACCTGTCGCCGACACCGTGTTTCAACCGGGTCAAGGCGATGGAAGAATTAGGCCTGATTCGCGAGCAGGTGACGCTGCTGGATGCCGATCTGCTGGGCCTGCACGTGAACGTGTTCATTCACGTCAGCCTGGAGAAACAGGTCGAGGAAGCGTTGCAGCATTTCGAAGAAGCGATCTCCGACCGCCCCGAGGTGATGGAGTGCTACCTGATGGCCGGCGACCCGGACTATCTGATCCGGGTGCTGGTGCCGACCATTCAGTCGCTGGAGCGGTTCATGATGGACTTTCTGACCAAGGTGCCGGGGGTGGCGAACATCCGGTCGAGTTTTGCCTTGAAGCAGGTGCGTTACAAGACGGCACTGCCGTTGCCGGCGAATGGGTTGACCTTGGGGTCTTGAAGATCAAAAGATCGCAGCCTGCGGCAGCTCCTACACCGGGCACGCATAAGTGATACTCCTGTAGGAGCTGCCGCAGGCTGCGATCTTTTGCTTTAAAGCTTGTTGATCGGCACCTTCAGATAAACCACACCGTTATCCTCGGCCGCCGGAAAATTCCCCGCCCGTACATTCACCTGAATCGCCGGCAGCAACAGTGTCGGCATGCCTAGCCCGGCATCGCGTTTGGTACGCATCTCGACAAACGCCGCCTCATCGATCCCGTCATGCACATGAGTATTGCTCCTGCGCTGCTCACCGACGCTGGTCTGGCATTGCGCGGTGCGGCCTTCGGGCGGGTAGTCGTGGCAGACGTAGAGTTTGACGCTGGCGGGGAAGGCCAGCAGTTTGTGGATCGAGTTGAACAGTTGATGCGCGTTGCCGCCGGGGAAGTCGCAGCGGGCGGTGCCGACGTCAGGCATGAACAGCGTGTCGCCGACCAGAATCTGTTCGCCATCGATCAGGTAGGCCATGTCCGCCGGGGTGTGGCCGGGGACGTGCAGGGCGGTGGCCTTGAGGTTGCCGATCATGAACGACTCGTTCGGCGCGAACAGGTGATCGAACTGCGAGCCGTCGACGCAGAATTCCGGTTCCAGATTGAATAGCGCCTTGAACACGTTCTGCACTTTGCTGATCGACTGGCCGATCGCGATTTTGCCGCCCAGTTCGCGGCGCAGGTACGGCGCGGCGGACAGGTGGTCGGCGTGGGCGTGGGTTTCCAGCAGCCATTGCACCTGCAAGCGGTGTTCACGGACGAAAGCGATGATTTTGTCGGCCTGTACCGTGCAGGTGCGCCCGGCGGCGCCGTCGTAATCGAGTACCGGATCGACGATTGCACACTGCCCGCCATCGGCTTCATAGACCACATAGCTGTAGGTCGAGGAGGCGGGGTCGAGGAAAGCTTCAATCTGCGCGGGCATGGACACGAACCTGAACAAGGGAAATGGGTTGCAACACTTTATCTAAAAACATAATGTTCGCAGCTTAAGTGACGTTGAAGGCATCGTGCAAATGCAATCCAGTCTGACCGAATGTGAAGTCGCCCAATTGCGGGCGTCCGCCTCCAAGGCCTGTGCGCTGCTCAAGGCGCTGGCCAATGAGGATCGCCTGTTGATCCTCTGCCAGTTGACTCAGGGCGAGCGCAACGTCGGCGAGCTGGAAAAAATGACCGGCGTGCGCCAGCCGACGCTGTCCCAGCAACTGGGCATCCTGCGCGATGAAGGCCTGGTGGCGACTCGTCGCGAAGGCAAGTACATCTTTTACGGTTTGGCCAGTCCTGAAGTGATTCAGGTGATGAAGACCCTCTCCGGGCTGTATTGCGGGGCGGTGCTCAAGAGCTGGGGTCATCCATAAATGTCAGCTAACACCTCCATCCCCTGTGGGAGCGGGCTTGCTCGCGAAGGCGTCGTATCAGTCGACATTAATGTTGAATGATCTACCGTTTTCGCGAGCAAGCCCGCTCCCACATTGGTTTTATGTGAAGGCCAAGAAATCCTTGCGTGCAGCAATAAGGAACAAGCAATGAACGATCAACACTGGGGCCCATCCATCAGTGCAGATATCGTGGTCATCGGCGGCGGCACCGCCGGCATCGGCTTCGTCGCCAGTCTGCTCAAGCGTGATCCCTCTCTGAAAATCACTGTGATCGAGCCAAGCGCCCAGCATTACTACCAACCGGCTTGGACGCTGGTCGGCGGTGGCGCCTATGACGTCAAGGACACCGCACGACCGATGGGCCAGGTGATGCCGCGTCAGGCCACCTGGATTCAAGCGGCGGTGACTGCGGTCGATCCCGACTCACGTCAACTCACCCTCAACGATCAACGCCGCGTCAGCTACCAGAACCTGATCGTCTGTCCCGGCCTGCGTCTGGCCTGGGAGAAGATCGAAGGCTTGCAGGAAAGCCTCGGCCAGCATGGCGTGACCTCCAATTACAGCTATCAGCATTCGCAGTACACCTGGGATCAGGTGCAGAAACTGCGCGGCGGTAAAGCACTGTTCACCCAGCCGGCTATGCCGATCAAATGCGCCGGGGCACCGCAGAAGGCGTTGTACCTGTCGTGCGATCATTGGCGCAAAACCGGCGTGCTGAACAACATTGATGTCGAATTCAACCTGGCCGGCGCGGCGCTGTTCGGTGTCGCGACCTTCGTGCCGCCACTGATGAAGTACATCGAAAAGTACAACGCGCAACTGGCCTTCAACGCCAACCTGGTCAAGGTCGACGGCCCGGCGAAAACCGCGTGGTTCGAGATCAAGGACGCTGACGGCAACGTCACCACACAGGCGAAAAGCTTCGATCTGCTGCATGTCGTGCCGCCGCAGGTCTCGCCGGATTTCATCGCTCAGAGCCCGTTGGCCGACGCTGGCGGCTGGTGCGAAGTGAACCCGCACAGCCTGCAGCATCTGCGTTACCCGGAAGTGTTCGCCATTGGCGACATCTGCGGCACCAGCAATGCGAAAACCGCGGCGGCCGTGCGCAAGCAGGTTGTGGTGGTCGCGGAAAACCTCTTGGCGCTGCGCAAGCAAAAGCCTATGCCGCTGAAGTACGACGGCTACGGTTCCTGCCCGCTGACGGTGGAGAAGGGCAAGGTGATCCTCGCCGAGTTCGGCTACGGCGGGAAGTTGCTGCCGACCTTCGCGCTCGATGCGACCGTACCGCGCCGCTCGGCGTGGTTTCTCAAGGCGACGCTGCTGCCGTGGTTCTACTGGAACGGCATGCTCAAGGGCCGCGAGTGGCTGACCGGTCTGTCCAAGGTTGACTGAGTAAATCCTATGTTGCTGGCAAGTCTGTTTGGCGTGTTGATGGGGTTGATTCTCGGGCTCACCGGGGCAGGCGGCGGGATTCTCGCGGTGCCGGCGCTGGTGCTGGGCCTTGGCTGGACGATGACGCAAGCGGCGCCGGTCGCGTTGTTTGCGGTCGGCAGTGCGGCGGCGGTCGGGGCGATTGATGGCTTGCGCCATGGGCTGGTGCGCTATCGCGCAGCGCTGCTGATTGCGGCGCTCGGTGCGGTGTTTTCGCCGGTGGGGATTTATTTCGCGCACCAGTTGCCTGAGAAGATTCTGATGATCCTCTTCAGCCTGCTGATGGTCATGGTCGCTTGGCGGATGCTGCGCCGTGAGCGTCAGCACGAAGGGCTGAGCGATCACGGCCACGCGAGCTGGGGCCAGAAAAACTGCATGCTGAATGAAGAGACCGGGCGTTTCGACTGGACCGCCAAATGCACCACGACACTGGCGGCATTGGGCGCGGTCACGGGCGTGGTGTCGGGACTGCTCGGCGTCGGTGGTGGCTTCCTGATCGTCCCGGCGTTCAAGCAACTGACCGATGTGCAGATGCGCGGCATCGTTGCGACGTCGTTGATGGTGATCAGCCTGATTTCGGCGATCGGGGTGATCGGCGCGTTTCATGCCGGCGTGCGCATCGACAGCCTTGGCGTGGCGTTCATCATCGCCAGCATCGTCGGCATGATCATCGGCCGCAAACTCTGCGCCCGGGTTCCGGCGCGGACGTTGCAGGTGGGCTTTGCCAGTGTGTGCCTGGTGGTCGCGGCTTACATGATGCTGCGCGCCTGATACAAAAAACCCGGCCCAACACCTGACCCTGTGGGAGCGGGCTTGCTCGCGAATGCGGTGTAACAGTCGACATATTTATTGACTGGTACACCGCATTCGCGAGCAAGCCCGCTCCCACAGGTGTCTCTGTTGTCACAAGGGATATGGGTTTGCCGCAAAATTTGCGGCACACTCAAGCAACCTCAGCACAAGGCCTTTCAATGGATCGATACGCCCCGCGCAACTGGCAGCCACACGAGAAGCCCAGTCTGCCCGGTTCCCCCTCGACGCCGTTGCACTCCTACCCCAAGCGCCTGGCCTATGCGCTGGTCGGGTTGCTGGTGGCGGTGACCGGTGGTCTGGGCAACTCGCTGGTGGTCGCCAACCTGCCTTACCTGCAAGGCGCGCTGGGTGCGACTACGGCGGAGATGGCCTGGCTGCCGGCCGCCTACGTGATGACCAACGTGTCGATGAACCTGCTGCTGGTGAAGTTTCGTCAGCAGTTCGGCCTGCGTGCATTCACCGAAGTGTTTCTGGTGCTGTATGCGCTGGTGACCTTCGGCCACCTGTTCGTCAACGACCTGAGCTCGGCCATCGCGGTGCGTGCGGCGCACGGCATGGTCGGTGCGGCACTGAGTTCGCTGGGTCTGTATTACATGGTCCAGGCGTTTCCGGCCAAGTGGCGGCTGAAGGCGTTGGTGCTCGGGCTCGGCGCCTCACAACTGGCCTTGCCGCTGGCGCGCCTGTTCTCCGAGGACTTGCTGCAGATTGCCGAATGGCGCGGCTTGTACCTGTTCGAATTGGGCATGGCTTTGCTGTCGCTGGGCTGCGTGCTGTTGCTCAAGTTGCCGCCCGGTGACCGCTTCAAGACCTTCGAACCGCTGGATTTTCTCACCTTCGCGATTCTCGCCAGCGGCGTGGCACTGCTTTGCGCGGTGTTGTCGCTGGGGCGGATCGATTGGTGGCTGGAGGCCAACTGGATCGGCTATGCGCTGGCGGCCTCGATTGCCCTGATCCTCGCGGGACTGGCGATCGAGCACAATCGCAGCAACCCGATGCTGATGACCCGTTGGCTCGGCAGTGGCACGATGATCCGCCTGGCGCTGGCGGTGACCCTGATTCGCATGGTGACCTCGGAGCAGTCCACCGGCGCCGTCGGTTTCATGCAGAACCTCAACATGGGTTATGAGCAGTTGCACAGCCTGTACGTGGTGATGCTGATCGGCAGCGTTGCCGGGCTGGCGACCAGCGCGCTGACCATCGATCCCAAGCACCTGCTGATGCCGCTGATCATCTCGCTGGCGCTGATGGCGACCGGTTCGGTGATGGACAGTTTTTCCAATAACCTGACCCGCCCGGCGAACCTGTATTTCAGTCAGTTCCTGCTGGCCTTCGGCAGCACGTTTTTCCTCGGCCCGACCATGGTTTTCGGCACGCGCAACGTGCTGACCAACCCGCGCAACCTGGTGAGTTTTTCGGTGTTGTTCGGGATCTGCAACAACCTCGGCGGCTTGCTCGGCGCGGCGTTGTTGGGCACGTTCCAGATCGTGCGCGAGAAATTCCACTCCAGTCATCTGGTCGAGCACCTGACGCTGTCCGATCCGCTGGTGGCTGCCCGCGTGCAGAGCGGCGGTTCGGCCTATGGCTCCTTGCTGGCCGACCCGAGCCTGCGCAATCTGGCCGGGATTCGCAGTCTGTCCAACGCGGCGACCCGCGAAGCCAACGTACTGGCCTATAACGATGTGTTCATGCTGATCGCCGTGATTGCGGTGCTGACCATGATCTGGCTGTCCATTCGTGCGCTGTGGCTGATGAGCACCACCAAAGCCGTCGACCCAGCGCCTTCCGTACCTCCTAGCGGTGCCTCCAATTCATGACCGAACCGACCACCACAACCACCAATGCCATCGCCGCCACCCCGGAAGGCGTGGCGCCGCCGTCCTCGCCGAACACCGAGCCACGCTCGTTGCGGGTGCGGGTCATCTCGTCGCTGGGCTTTGCCGCGATTGCCATCGTCGGCGTGCTGATCGTGCTGTACGCCTGGCAGTTGCCGCCGTTCAGCAGCGCGGTCGAGACCACCGAAAACGCTTTGGTGCGCGGCCAGGTGACGATCATCGGCCCGCAACTCAGCGGTTACGTGTTTGAAGTGCCGGTGCAGGACTTCCAGTACGTGAAGGCCGGCGATTTGCTGGTGCGCCTGGACGACCGGATTTATCAGCAGCACCTCGACCAGGCACTGGCGCAACTGGCAGTGCAGAAAGCCTCGCTGGCCAATGTGGTGCAGCAACGCAACAGCGCCGAAGCGACGATCAAGCTGCGGCAGGCCGTGGTGGCCGACAGCGAAGCGCAGTTGCGCAAAAGCGAGGCGGATCTGCGCCGTAACAAGGAGCTGGTGAGCGACGGTTCGGTGTCCAAGCGCGAAATGGACGTGGCCCTGGCGGCCAACGCGCAGGGCATAGCGGCGGTGGCGCAGGCCAAGGCCAACTTGGAAATCGCCCGTCAGGACCTGCAAACGGTGATCGTCAATCGCGGCTCGCTGGAAGCGGCAGTTGCCAGCGCTGAAGCGGCGGTGCAACTGGCGCGAATTGATTTGTCGAACACCCGCATCGTCGCCCCGCGTGACGGCCAGCTCGGGCAGATCGGCGTGCGCCTGGGCGCTTACGTCAACTCCGGGGCGCAGTTGATGGCGTTGGTGCCGAACCAGAAATGGGTGATCGCCAACATGAAGGAAACCCAGATGGACAACGTGCGGGTCGGGCAGCCGGTGCGCTTCACCGTCGATGCGCTGAACCACCGCAGATTCACCGGCCATGTGCAGCACATCTCACCGGCCACAGGTTCGGAATTCGCTCTGTTGCAGGCAGACAATGCCACCGGCAACTTCGTGAAAATCGCCCAGCGAGTGCCGGTGCGGATCACCATTGATGAGGGCCAGCAGGAAGAGGAACGCCTGCGACCGGGGATGTCGGTGGTGGTCAGCATCGATACTGCAGCGGGCGACACACAACCGCATTGACCTCCACAGATCAAAATGTGGGAGCGGGCTTGCTCGCGAAGGCGGTGTGTCAGTTGATATTTCCGTATCTGACACGCCGCCTTCGCGAGCAAGCCCGCTCCCACAATAGGATCGGGTTTATCCAGCAATCATCGGCGGCAGGGTGCCGAGCAGGGAGACGGCGGCAACCGCACCGATCCCCAACAACCACTCCAGCACCACACTGCGCTTGAGCGCGCCCATCCGCTGTTCGCAATCATCAATCCGCAAGCGGTTGAACAGCGCCAGGGCGAGCATGCCTGCCACCAGCAACGCCTTGATCAGCAGAATCAACGCAAACCCCGCAAACAACGGCGTCGGCCACCATTGGCCGGTCAGCACGCGCACGTTGATCAGCCCGGTGATCAGCAGCCCCCCAACGATCGCGTAACCGACACCGCTGAAGCGTTGCAGGATCCGGCCCATCGCTTCGCCAGGTTGACGCAGGATCAACACCAGCAACAACAATCCGCCGAGCCACGCGGCCACACACGTCAGATGAACGATCTGGTTGAGGATCAGCAGTTGCCCGCTCAGACCATCGAGCATCGCACCGTGACCGACCGGTGCCAGCGTCGCCAGCAACAATCCGCTCAAGCCCAGGCGCAACGGCACGTTCGATCGCCAAGGCGTAAATAACAACGCCAGCAACAGCGCGTTGATCAGCAGATGCCAGCGCCATACCTGCCCGAAAAAGGTATTGCCGAGCACCACTTCAATGGTGTCCGGGTCGAACGCGGCCGCCGCCGAGCCGGCCATGCTTGCGGTGATCAACAGCGCCCAGGTGACACCGCTGAACAGCGCAATCGCCGTCAGCCAGCGCGCCAGTTGCGCCAGATGCCGATCCAGTGTCGGCACGGGCGCCTTGAGCAGCAGCGGCCGGAACAGCCAGGCGCCGAACACCATCAATACCGCGCTGAAATGCACAAAGCGACACAGCACCAGCGCTTCACTCATGAATTACTGGCCGACCTTGAACTGATAGGCGCCTTCGCTCTTGTGTGTATCGACCGACACCGCGTGCCATTCGACTTTGTATTCACCGGCGTCGAGTGGTGCGGCGGGGGTGACGATCAGGGTTTTCTTTTCGTTCTCGGTGGTCAGCGCTTTGATCGCGACCGGGGCGCCATCGTGGGTCAGGCTGACTTTGGTGAAACTGGCTTCGACACCTTCGGAGAAAGTCAGGCGCAGATCGGCCGGTGCGGCGACGGTGCTGTCGGCGGCCGGCGTTGCACTTTTCAGGTGGGCGTGGGCGAAAACCGAAGATGCGGCGAACAGCGAAGCGAGCAGGGCAGTGGTGGTCAGGACATTCTTGAACAGCATCGCGGATACCTCTGAGGCAGGACAAAGAAACGCCAGTTTAGCCATCCGCAGACTTGCAAACGAAGTTTTATTTACAGCGGTCGCCCCCAGAGCAGAGCGGATGCTAGTCTTCAACAACGTCGTTGTCAGGGAGCCCTCATGGGCAATCACAAGATCGAGATTCGTCGCAGTAACGTCGAGAAAATCCTGCTCGCGGCGGAAAAAGTCTTCGCCGAAAAAGGTTTCGGCGGCACCGCCATGGCCGACATCGCTGCCGAAGTGCAGCTGCCGCGTTCCAACCTGCATTACTACTTCTCGACCAAAAGCGAACTGTACAGCGCGGTGCTGTTTGACCTGCTGGAGGTTTGGAAACAGGACGCGCTGTGCTTCGAGATGTTCGATGACCCGCGGGTGGTGCTCAGCAGTTACATCCGCGCCAAGATGAACCACTCGCGCAGCCGGCCCTATGGTTCGAAAGTCTGGGCCAACGAGATCATCCACGGCGCCCCGACCCTGGGTGAGGCGCTGGATCTGAGCCTGTATGAGTGGGCGAAAATGAAGGAAGCGAAGATCCGCCAGTGGGTCGAGGACAAGCGGATTCTGCCGGTGGAACCGTCGAGCCTGCTGTACATGATCTGGGCCTCGACCCAGCATTACGCCGACTTCGATCATCAGGTGAATATTTTGAACGAGCATCAACCGCTGTCGGACATGCAGTTCGAGCGGGCGGTGCAGACGGTGACCAGTGTGATTTTGCGCGGGATCGGGTTGGAGCCCTGAAGCAAGAGCTGACCCTCACCCCAACCCTCTCCCGGAGGGAGAGGGGGCCGACCGAGGTGTCTTGCGAGTTACATCGACCTGAAAAATCCAGTCGAATATGGACTCAAAAAGCCGTCCGAGCATGTGCATGCATCGACTTTGGATTCAAAGCCGTCCGAGCCTGTGCATGTATCGATTATGGATTCAAAGTAAATCGCTCAAGTCGGTGGATTTCTGAAATATCCCCCAATCAGTCCCCTCTCCCTTTGGGAGAGGGTTAGGGTGAGGGGGCTGTTGGATCAGCCGGCGATCTAGACGGCAACGTGGTAAGGATTCCTCGGATCATGATTCCAGTCCAGAAACGGCTTCCCGGTTTCCATCGGCACCATCTCGATGCAGTCCGCCACCGGGCAGGTGATCTGGCACAGATTGCAGCCGACACACTCATCATCGATCACTTCATATTTATGCGTGCCGTCAGCCAGCTTGAGGCTGCTGATCGCCTGGTGTGAAGTGTCTTCGCAAGCAATGTGGCAGCGCCCGCAACCGATGCACGCGTCCTGGTCGATCTTCGCGATCACCTGATAGTTGATGTCGAGGTACTTCCAGTCCGTGGTATTGCCCACCGCGCGCCCGGAGAACTCGGCGATGTTGGCGTAGCCTTGGCTGTCCATCCAGCGCGACAGCCCGTCCTTCATCTCCTCGACAATCCGGAAACCATGCAGCATCGCCGCCGTGCACACCTGCACCGCGCCGCTGCCCAGCGCCATGAATTCCGCCGCATCACGCCAACTGCCGATGCCGCCGATACCGCAGATCGGCAGGCTTTGGGTCTGCGGATCACGAGCGATCTCGGCGACCATGTTCAGTGCAATCGGCTTGACCGCCGAACCGCAATAACCGCCGTGGGTGCTTTTGCTGCCGACGGTGGGCAGGGCGACCATGTGTTCCAGATCGACGCTGGTGATCGAGTTGATGGTGTTGATCAGCGACACCGCATCGGCGCCACCGCGATGCGCAGCGCGGGCGGCGACGCGGATGTCGGTGATGTTCGGCGTCAGCTTGACGATCACCGGCAGCGAGCAATAGGTCTTGCACCAGCGGGTGACCTGCTCGACATATTCCGGCACCTGACCGACCGCCGCGCCCATGCCGCGCTCGGGCATGCCGTGCGGGCAACCGAAATTCAGCTCGATGCCATCGGCGCCGGTGGCTTCCACCAGCGGCAGGATGTGTTTCCACGATTCCTCGACGCACGGCACCATCAACGAGACGATCAGCGCGCGATCCGGCCAGTCCTTCTTGACCTGGGTGATCTCGCGCAGGTTGACCTCCAGCGAGCGGTCGGTGATCAGTTCGATGTTGTTGATCCCCAGCACTTCGCGGTTGTTGCCGTAGTGTGCCGAGTAGCGTGACGAGACGTTGACCGCTGCCGGGTCCTCGCCGAGGGTTTTCCAGACCACGCCACCCCAACCGGCCTCGAAGGCGCGCACCACGTTGTAGGCCTTGTCGGTCGGCGGCGCGGAGGCCAGCCAGAAGGGGTTGGGGGCTTTGATACCGGCGAAGACAATCGAGAGATCGGCCATTTACGCAGCCTCCACGTTGAGCATCAGTTGCGCGTTGATCGCCTCGGCGGCGAGTTTGCCGTGCTGTACGGCTTGCACGGTGAGGTCCTGATCGAGGCTGGTGCAGTCGCCACCGGCATACACGCCGGGAATGCTCGTGCGAAGATTTTCATCGACCTGAATCCGTTCGCCTTGACGCTTGAGTTCGCGGGCCAGCGGGTCGGCGAGGGCGCTGCTGTCGAAGGCCTGGCCGATGGCTTTGAAAATCGCATCGGCGGCCAGTTCGAAGGTTTCGCCAGTGCCTTGCAGGCGACCGTCGACCAGTTCGGTACGAGCGAAACGCATACCGCGCACATGGCCCTGATCGTCGAGCAGGACTTCCTCCGGTTGCGCCCAGGTCAGCAGGCGCACCTGATTGGCTTTGGCGATGTCTTGTTCGTGACCGGTGGCGCCCATGTCCGCCGCACCCCGGCGATACACCAGATTCACGTCACGGGCACCGAGGCGGGCCATCTGCACGGCCATGTCGATCGCGGTGTTGCCGGCGCCGAGGACGATGCAGCGCTCGGCCAGTGGCAGTTGCGTCAGGTCATCGGCCTGGCGCAGTTCACGGATGTAGTCGGTGGCGGCGAGCAGGCCGGGCGCGTCCTCGTGGGGCAGGCCGAGCTGTTTGCTGGCATTGAGGCCGAGGCCGAGGAACACCGCGTCGAACTGCTGATGCAGCTCGCTGAGGGTCAGATTCTCGCCGAGTTTCTGCCCGTGACGGATTTCGATGCCGCCGATCTGCAGGAGGAAATCCAGCTCCTTCTGCGCATAGTCGTCGACCAGTTTGTACTTGGCGATCCCGTATTCGTTGAGGCCGCCAGCCTTCTCCCGCGCTTCGAAAATCACCACGTCATGCCCGTGCATCGCGCTGCGGTGGGCGCAGGACAACCCCGCTGGCCCGGCGCCGACCACGGCGATGCGTTTGCCGGTAGCGGCGCCGCGCTGGAACGGGTGTTCAGTGAAGTGCGCATTGTCCACGGCGTAGCGCTGCAGCAGGCCGATCAGCACCGGCGCGCATTCCTGGGCGTTGTTACGCACGCAGGCTTGCTGACAGAGGATTTCCGTTGGGCAGACCCGCGCGCAACTGCCGCCGAGGATGTTCGCCGAAAGAATTTTCTGCGCCGCACCGGGCACGTTGTCCTGATGGATATTGCGGATGAACGACGGAATGTCGATTTCGCTGGGGCACGCGTTGACGCACGGGGCGTCGTAGCAATACAGGCAGCGCGAGGCTTCCAGATGCGCCTGCCGGGCGTTGAGCGGTGGCGCCAGATCAGTGAAATGGCCGGCGAGGGCGGCCGCGCTTTCGTGCGGATGCGGGAGATGGTTCAGGGTCTCGATCACGGTTTTTTGCCTCACGGTTATTGAGGTTCTCTGCCTCTGATGGGCAGTGGTTTTCGTCATACCCTGTGGCGAGGGAGCTTGCTCCCGCTGGACTGCGCAGCAGGCCCAAAAACCATTCACTCCTGGGTATCAGGATGAGCGCATTGCCTGGTTTTGGGGCGGCTTCGCCACCCAGCGGGAGCAAGCTCCCTCGCCACAGGGGATCGGATCAGCGTTTAACCGCTGTGGGCTTGTGTAATTCAGCCCGCTTGCTCAGCAAATCAAACACCGCCGGATACGCCGGCCGTTCGATGTACCGCCCGGCCCCGCGCTCGGCGCGCAGGTCGCCATCGGCCCAAACCACTTTGCCCTGGCTGACGGTATGGCTCGGCACGCCGCGCACGGTCTTGCCTTCGAAGATATTGAAGTCCACCTGCTGATGGTGGGTCTTGGCGGAGATGGTGCGGGTGCCTTGCGGATCCCACAGCACCAGGTCGGCATCGGCGCCGACGCGGATCGCGCCTTTGCGCGGGTAGAGGTTGAAGATTTTCGCGGTGTTGGTGGAGGTGAGGGCGACGAAGTCCTGCATCGACAAACGTCCGCTGTTGACCCCTTCATCCCACAGCACCGCCATGCGGTCTTCGATGCCGGCGGTGCCGTTGGGGATCTTGCTGAAGTCGTCGCGCCCGGCGGCTTTCTGCTCGGCGCAGAAGCAGCAGTGGTCAGTGGCGGTAGTGTGCAGATTGCCGCTTTGCAGGCCATGCCACAGCGCTTCCTGATGCCCGCGCGGACGGAACGGCGGGCTCATCACGTAACCGGCGGCGGTCTGCCAGTCCGGGTGCTGGTAGACGCTGTCGTCGAGCAGCAAATGCCCGGCCAGCACTTCGCCGTACACCGGTTGACCCTTGCTGCGGGCATAGGTGATTTCGTCCAGCGCTTCCTTGGTCGAGACGTGCACCAGATACAACGGCGTGCCGATGGTTTCAGCGATGCGAATCGCCCGGCTCGCCGCTTCGCCTTCCACCTGCGATGGCCGCGACAATGGATGCGCCTCCGGCCCGGTGATGCCCTGGGCCATCAACTTGCGTTGCAGGTGATAGACCAGCTCGCCGTTTTCCGCATGCACGGTCGGCACCGCGCCGAGTTCCAGACAGCGCTCGAAACTTGCCACCAGCGTGTCGTCGGCGGCCATGATCGCGTTCTTGTAGGCCATGAAATGCTTGAAGCTGTTGATCCCGTGATGGCTGACCAGCTCGGCCATTTCCTCACGCACCTGTTCGCTCCACCAGGTGATCGCGACGTGGAAGCCATAGTCGGACGCAGACTTCTCGGCCCAGCCGCGCCACTGGTGAAACGCTTCCATCAGTGACTGCTGCGGATTGGGAATCACGAAGTCGATGATCGACGTGGTGCCCCCGGCCAGACCCGCCGCAGTGCCGCTGTAAAAGTCTTCGCTGGCCACGGTGCCCATGAAGGGCAGTTGCATGTGGGTGTGTGGATCGATGCCGCCGGGCATCAGGTATTGGCCGCTGCCGTCGAGCACTTCGGCGCCGGCGGGAATATCCAGGTTTTGACCAATGGCTTTGATCACGCCGTCAGCGCAATAGACGTCGGCGCGATAACTTTCATCATGGGTAACAACGGTGGCGCCACGGATCAACAGAGACATTCCGAGTTCCTCGCAGGCATGACCGACTTGTGCCGGTTCTAAATGTTTTATTGATGTACAACGCTGATCGGCGTATTCCTGTCAGCGCTGTCAGGAATAGAAGCTAGTCGCAGTTTTGCAATTGATCAAGATTATTTTTTATAAGCTTATTGCTATTTTAAGTGCATGAAAAATAAGGATAAAAAACGCAAATCACCAAAATGGTGAGGCTGTTCACCATTTTGACGCACTTGACAGGATGGAAATATGAGCAAGATTTCCTATGTGAAATCAGCTGCTTGAAGTTGAGCTGCGGCTGAGCGCCGGTGATGAAAAAAAGTGCAGTGCACCAGATTGAGTCCTGACCGTTCGAACAACTTGGCAAACGTTTAGCCTGAGCGTGCAGACAAGTTTTCGAGGACGCTTCCGGTGAATAATTAAAACCGTGACATATCAGAAAGTTGCAATGCGTTTGAACCACGGCCCGATGCGTAAGCGGGGCATCCGGCACGTTTATTGATGCCGCCGCTGACACCCTGGCCGGTGCAAGAAAGTTGTCAGTTCCTCCGGCCATCGTCCGGTTCGCACCTTGGTGTGCAGCCGTCTGATGAGAAAAAAAATAATCAGAAGAACAGTGGAGCGGCCATGCAACAGAACAGATCGCAAGTGACCGAGCGCGACGGCTTGTTCGAACTCGAAGCCGGCAGCGACGTCCTCGACAGTCCCCGTTACAACCACGACATGGCACCGACCAAGGTGCGCGAACGAACCTGGAACAAATGGCACATCACCGCGCTGTGGATCGGCATGTCGGTGTGCGTGCCGACCTACACCCTCGGCGGGGTGCTCACCGCCTATTTCGGCCTCACCGTTGGCGAAGCGCTGATGGCGATTCTGCTGGCCAACGTCATCGTGCTGATCCCGTTGACGCTCAATGCCTTTCCCGGCACCAAGTACGGCATTCCCTTCCCGGTGCTGCTGCGCTCGTCGTTCGGCGTGCTTGGCTCCAACGTGCCGTGTCTGATTCGCGCGCTGGTGGCGTGCGGCTGGTTCGGGATTCAAACGATGTTTGGCGGATTGGCGATTCACCTGTTTCTCGGCTCGATTTTCGACGGCTGGAAATCCCTCGGTGGAACCGGTGAGGTGATCGGTTTCATGATTTTCTGGTCGTTGAACCTGTGGGTGGTGATCCGCGGCGCCGAGTCGATCAAGTGGCTGGAAACCCTGTCTGCGCCGTTGTTGGTGGCAGTCGGCATCGGTTTGCTGGTGTGGGCCATGCCCAATGTGTCGATGACCGAGTTGCTGGCGATTCCACCGAAACGCCCGGAAGGCGCCAGTGTGGTCAGTTACTTCGCTGCCGGACTGACCGCGATGGTTGGTTTCTGGGCCACGCTGTCGCTGAACATTCCCGACTTCAGCCGCTACGCCAAAAGCCAGAAGGATCAGATCCTCGGGCAGATTTTCGGCCTGCCGCTGACCATGTTTCTGTTCGCTTCGCTGGGGGTGGTGATGACTGCCGCGTCGGTGAAATTGGTCGGCGTTACGGTGTCGGATCCGGTCAGTCTGATCGGCCATATCCAGAGCCCGCTGTGGGTTGCGTTAGCCATGGCGCTGATCATCATCGCCACGCTGTCGACCAACACAGCGGCGAACATCGTTTCGCCGACCAATGATTTCCAGAACATCGCACCCAAGGTGATCAATCGCACCAAAGCGGTGTTGCTCACCGGCTTCGTCGGGTTGGCGTTGATGGCACACGAGTTGCTGAAAAAGTTGGGCCTGATCGTGTCCGATGTCAGCCTGGAAACCGTGTATTCCAACTGGCTGCTGGGCTATTCGAGCCTGCTCGGGCCGATTGCCGGGATCATGGTGGTGGACTATTTCCTGATCAAGAAACAGCAACTGGACCTCGCCGGGTTGTACCGGGACGACGTGTATCCGGCGTGGAACTGGGCCGGTTTTACCGCGTTTGGCGTGCCGGTGGTGCTGACCTTGCTGTCGTTGGGCAGCGATGCGTTCAGCTGGTTTTACAGCTATGGCTGGTTTACCGGCTCGGCGCTGGGTGGGCTGATTTATTACGGGTTGTGTTCGATGCGAAGCAGCCCGTCTGTTGTGAAATCTTCGGTGTGAGGGATGGCCCCTTCGCGAGCAAGCCCGCTCCCACATTTTGGAATGCGTTCACTTGTGGGAGCGGGCTTGCTCGCGAACGCGGCCTCAAACCCACCAAAGAATTACCTGAAGACACTCATAAGAACTGCCTGAGGAGATCAACATGAACGCAGCCGTAGACGTTCTGCAATCCACCCATCAGCACATCAACCGCGACCGCCTCTGGGCCTCGCTCATGGAACTGGCCAAGCTCGGCGCGACGGTCAAGGGCGGGGTCTGTCGTCTGGCCCTGACCGACCTCGACCGTCAGGCCCGCGACCTGTTCGTGCAATGGTGCAAGGACGCCGGGTGCAGCGTCACGGTGGATGAAGTCGGCAATATCTTCGCCCGCCGTCCCGGGCGCAATCCGAACCTGCCGCCGGTGATGACCGGCAGCCACATCGACACCCAGCCCACCGGCGGCAAGTTCGACGGCTGCTTCGGCGTGCTCGCCGGCGTCGAAGTGCTGCGCACCCTCAATGACCTCGGCGTGGAGACCGAAGCACCGCTGGAAGTGGTGGTCTGGACCAACGAAGAAGGCTCGCGCTTCGCCCCGTGCATGATGGGCTCCGGGGTGTTCGCGGAAAAATTCACCCTCGAAGAAACCCTGGCCAAGGTCGATGCCGATGGCGTCACCGTCGGCGAAGCGCTCAATGCCATCGGCTATGCCGGACCACGCAAAGTCAGCGGGCACAAGGTGGGTGCCTATTTCGAAGCACACATCGAGCAAGGCCCGATCCTCGAAGACGAGCAGAAAACCATCGGCGTGGTACTCGGTGCCCTCGGGCAAAAATGGTTCGACCTGAAACTGCGCGGCGTCGAAGCCCACGCCGGGCCAACCCCGATGCACCTGCGCAAGGACGCCCTGGTCGGCGCTTCGGTGATCGTCGGCGCGGTCAACCGCGCGGCCCTCGGCCACCAACCCCATGCCTGCGGCACCGTCGGATGCCTGCAAGCCTATCCCGGCTCGCGCAACGTCATCCCCGGCGAAGTGCGCATGACCCTCGACTTCCGGCATCTGCAACCAGAACGACTCGATTCGATGATCGCCGAGGTGAAGCAAGTCATCGACGCCACTTGCGAAGAGCACGGATTGACCTATGAACTAACGCCGACTGCCGACTTCCCGCCGCTGTACTTCGAAAAAGGCTGCGTCGAAGCCGTGCGTAGCGCCGCCAAAGGTCTGGGCCTGTCGCACATGGACATCGTCAGCGGCGCGGGCCACGACGCAATCTTCCTCGCCGAACTCGGCCCGGCCGGGATGATCTTCGTACCGTGCGAGGGCGGGATCAGCCACAACGAAATCGAAAACGCCGCGCCGGACGATCTGGCGGCCGGCTGTGCGGTGTTGTTGCGGGCGATGCTCGCGGCTTCGGCGATGGTGGCCGCTGGTAAAGCCGCGGCCTGAAGATCAAAAGATCGCAGCCTGCGGCAGCTCCTACAGTTGGATTGCATTCAACCTGTAGGAGCTGCCGAAGGCTGCGATCTTTTTATGTCACCCCAATGTCATGGAAATGTGCGACGTTTGCGCCCCATGAAAATCATCACCTCCGGCGCCTCCTATCTGGACATCGACGCCTACGCCTGCTGCATCGCCTACGCAGAATTGCTCAACCTGCAAGGCGTACCCGCCCGCGCGGTCAGCAGCGCAAAGCCCAACAGCAGCGTGTCGCCGACCGTTCTGAGTTGGGGCGCTGCTTTTCAGCGTTACACGCCGCAAGCAAACGACGAATTCGTGTTGGTCGATGTGTCCGACTATCACCACTTCGACCCGCTGGTGGTGCTCGACCAAGTGGTCGAGGTCATCGATCATCATCCCGGTTACGAGCCGTACTGGGCAGAGCGACTGGGTTCCGCCGCCGACATCCGCCCGATTGGTGCAGCGGCGACGCTGGTTTTTCAGCGTTGGCAAGCTGCTGGTCTGCTCTCGCGAATCAGCGAGCAAAGCGCGGCATTGCTGGCCACGGCAATCCTCGATAACACGCTTAACCTCACCGGGCAGATGACCTCTGAGGCGGATATTGAGGCTTATGAGGCATTAATGCAGCGGGCGAATCTGCCGGCAAACTGGCCCGAGCAGTATTTCCTCGAATGTCAGGCCGCCATCGAAGCAGACCTGCAGACCGCGTTGGCGGCGGATCTGAAACGCTTCAAACCGGACAGCAACCTGCCACAGGTCTTCGCACAGATGACGGTGTGGGACGCCGATGCGTTGCTTCACAAACATCGCAACGAGATCGGCGGCTGGATGGTCGGGCAGGGCGATGACTGGTTGCTGAACGTCATCAGCATCCGGGACGGCAAGAGTTGTTTGCTGGCTGAGCCGCTGCTCAGCCAGCAGAAGCTGGATCGGTTGTTGCCGCTGCAATGGCAGGCGGGGATGGCGCTTGTGAAACCGTCGATGCTGCGCAAGGAACTGCTGAAGCTGGGGTTGAACATCAACCCGGTCTGACGCTTTGATCAACCGGGCCGGTCATTCTTGCCCGCTGTGCCCTTGCGTCGGTCGGGGCCGTTGGGGTTGCCGACATCCAGCAACCTTCGTTCGACCAAAACATTCTCCAGTGCCTGACGCTCGACCGGCGCCATTTGGTGTTCGCGCTTTTTCAACTCCAGCAGGATGGGGCTGGACCAAGTGCGATAAGTCTGTTCGATGTTGCGACGCGACGTCATCAGTCTCTCCTTGATCAAGAGCCCGGTGGAGCTGGCAGGGGCTCAATCCGATGAGGGAGTAACCTTAGTCGAGAATCCCTGAAGTCGCGAATGCAACACTCTTTTGTGGGAGCTGGCTTGCCAGCGATAGCGGTGGATCAGTCACCGCTGCATTCACTGAACGTCCGCCTTCGCTGGCAAGCCAGCTCCCACAGGGTTTTGCATTGCATGCGGATCCGCGGTCAATCGTCGATATTCATCATCGCCTGCACACCTTCCCACGCCTCGGCGCGCATCCGTTCGATATCCAGCCCCGGAATCACGCCGTTATCGACCACGATCCGGCCGCCCACCAGGCTGTACTTCACGCTGATCGGCTCGCCCGCGACGACCGGTGCGACCGCACTGTCGTGGAAGCCGAAGAAGCGTGGGTGATCAAGGCTGTAGATCACCAGATCCGCCGCTTGCCCGACCTCCAGCGTACCGACCGCGCCCAATCCCAATACCTGCGCACCGCCCGCCGTGCCCCAGTGGATCACGTCTTCGACGGTGGTCGCTGAGGCGCCCTGTTCGGCGCGGTGGATCAGCCACGCGGTGTTGGTTTCGCCGACCATGCTCCCGGATTCGTTGGACGCCACGCCGTCGACGCCGAGGGAGATCGGCACGCCGGCCTCGTACATTTGCGGCACTGGCGCGACGCCGCTGCCGAGGCGAGCATTACTCACCGGGCAGTGCGAGACGCCGGTGCCGGTCTGGGCGAGCATGCGGATTTCGCCGGGTTGCAGGTGCACGGCATGGGCAAACCAGACGTCGGGGCCGAGCCATTCGTGTTCGGCGACGAATTCCACCGGCAGGCAGTTGTACTTGTCGCGGCAGAAATTCACGTAGTTCTGCGTTTCCGACAAATGCGTGTGCAGACGCAAACCGAGGCCGCGCGCGGTGTGCGCCAGTTCGCGCAGCAGGGTCGGCGGCAGCGAAAAGGTTGGCGTGGTGGGTGCGACGACCACCCGGCGCAGGGCGTCCGGGGTGTCCTGGTGATACAGCGATTTCAGCCGTTCGATGTCGCCGACCATTTGTTCGAGGCTTTCCGGTTGCAGCGCGGTTTTCGAGAAGCCCGGGTGGGCGCTGGCGGACTCCAGTGCGCCACCGCGACACAACACAAAGCGCAGGCCGAATTCGTCGGCCAGATCGAACAGCAAATCCCCGGTCTCGGTGCTGCCGTGGGCGTGGTAGAGATAGTGGTGATCGGCGCACGTCGTCACCCCAGACAGCAGCAACTCGATCATGCCCAGACGGGCGGCGATCCGCGCCAGTTGCGGGGTAAAGCGGTTCAGGCGTGGATATGGCACGCTCGCCAGCCAGCCTTGCAGATCCTGATTCAAGCCTTCGGGCACGGCTTTGAGCAGGTTCTGGAACAGGTGGTGGTGGGTGTTGATCCAGCCCGGATAGACCACGCCGTTGCGCGCATCGATCACCCGCTCGCCGGGTTGCGCTTGGAGGTCGGCGGCCATCTCGGCGATGCGTCCGTTGACCACACGAATGTCCACTGCGCCGGCCCGGGCACCCGGGCCGCGCAGGCCGGTCATCACCGCGACCGGGTTTTTGATCAGGATGTTTTGAAGTTGAGTCATGGGCAGGCTCCAGTCAGAGAATGTGCGAGGCGGATTTGCCGGGTGTGGTTTCTGGCACGCTGACGCCGTTGAGCGCCGCGTTGAGCAGCACCGACACCAGGCAGGCGATGACCACGCTGCTGTGCAGGAACGGCTGTGACCACTCGGGCATTTGTTTGAACAGGGTGGGCGCGAGCACCGGTACCAGCGCGGCGGCGATGGTGAAACCGACGATCAGCACGTTGAAGCGATTGCGCTCGTAATCGACCTTGGCCAGGGTCTGGATGCCCGCCGCCGCGACCACGCCGAACATCGCAATGCCGGCGCCGCCCAACGCCGCGGTCGGCATCGAAGCGATGATCGCCCCGGCCTTGGGCACCAGCGCAATCGAACACATCAGCAGGCCACTGACGGCGACCACCCAGCGGCTGCGCACGCCGGTCAGGATCACCAGACCGACGTTTTCCATGAAGGCGATGAACGGGAATGCAGCGAACATCCCGGCGATGGTGCTGGCCAGGCCATTGGCGCGCAGGCCGTTGATTACCTGCTTGTCTTCCACCGGTTTGTCGACGATGTCGCCGATGGCCACGAACAGCCCCATCGACTCGACCATCTGCACGATCATCACCACCACCATGGTCGCGATGGGGATCAGGCTGAAAGTCGGCAAACCGAAGTAGAACGGGTAGGGCACGGTCAGCCAGGGGGCCTCTTCGACACTGTGGAAATTGCCCATGCCCAGACCGTAAGCCAGACCGGCGCCGACCAGCATGCCCACCAGCACCGCCATGTTGCGCAGCAACGGACTGCCATAGCGATTGACCAGCAGAATGGTCAGCAGCACCACCACCGCCACCGCGAGAAATGCCGGGGCGCCGAAGTTGCTCGCGTTGCGTCCGCCACCGACCCACTCATAGGCGATCGGGAACAGCTGCAAACCAATCACCGTGACGATGCAGCCGGTGACTACCGGCGGGAAAAAGCGCCGCAATCGGCCCACGAACGGCGCCATCAGCATGGTGAAGATCCCGGCACCGATCACCGCCCCACAGACCCCGGCAAACCCCACGTCGGGGTTGCTGCCGATGGCAATCACCGGGCCGACGCTGCTGAACGCCACGCCTTGCAGAATCGGCAGACGCACGCCGAATTTCCAGAAGCCGACGGTTTGCAGAAGGGTGGCGATGCCGGAGCAGAACAGCGTGGTACTGATCAGCACCACGGTGTCGGCGTGGGACATCTTCAGGGCACTGGCGACAATCAACGGCACGGCGATGGCGCCGATGTACGAGACGGCCATGTGTTGCAGGCCGAGGGTGAGCATCTGTCGCACCGGCAGAACGCGGTCGACGGGGTGCACGGTGGAGGAAGGAGTGGCTGACGACATGGGGAATCACCTCTAGCTGTTGTTATTCGGTACAGAGGGGTATTCGTCTGATGCTGTCTTAGAGGCACCGCAATCCTTGTGGGAGCGGGGGTGGGGGGGGGGGGGGGGGGGGGGGGGGGGGGGGGGGGGGGGGGGGGGAGGGG
>NZ_JBYOKU010000029.1:0-82611 GCF_057799175.1 Pseudomonas sp. 14P5.3.2
GGGGATTGCGAACCTATTCGATACCCACCTGATTACGCCCGTTGTTCTTCGCCAGGTACAACCCGCGGTCCGCCGCCGAAATCAGCAGCCGGCAATCGCTGCCCGACTGCGGCACCATGGTCGCCAGGCCGATGCTGATGGTCAGGCTCGCCCCGTCGCTCGGGGTGTTGTGCGGAATCTTCAAGGCCGCCACGGTCTGACGCAGTTTCTCCGCCACCAGGCGTGCGCCGCCCGGCGAGGTGTTCGGCAGCACCAGGGCGAACTCTTCACCGCCGTAGCGCGCCGGCAGGTCCGACGGTCGGGCGCTGGCGTCGCGGATCGCCGTGGCGACCTTGCGCAGCGCCTCGTCGCCTTCGACGTGGCCAAAGCTGTCGTTGTAGGACTTGAAGTAATCGACGTCGATCATCAGCAACGACAACTGGCTCTGGTCGCGCAGCGAACGGCGCCATTCCAGCTCCAGGTACTCGTCGAAGTGCCGGCGGTTGGACAGCCCGGTCAGGCCGTCGGAGTTCATCAGCCGTTGCAGCACCAGATTGGTGTCGAGCAACTGCTGCTGGCTGACGCGCAACGCGCGGTACGCCGCATCCCGCTGCAGCAGGGTCATGTAGGAGCGCGAGTGGTAACGGATGCGCGCCACCAGTTCGATGGTGTCCGGCAGCTTCACCAGATAATCGTTGGCCCCGGCGGAAAACGCCGCACTCTTGATCAGCGGGTCTTCCTTGGTCGACAGGACGATGATCGGGATGTCCTTGGTCGCCGGGTGATTGCGGTACTCGCGCACCAGGCTCAGGCCGTCGAGGCCGGGCATCACCAGATCCTGCAGGATTACCGTCGGTTTGATCCGTACCGCCTGGGCGATGGCCTGGTGCGGGTCGGAGCAGAAGTGGAAGTCGATGTTCTCTTCATTCGACAGCCCACGGCGCACGGCTTCGCCGATCATCGCCTGATCGTCCACCAACAACACCATGGCGGCGTTTTCGTCGGTTTTAATGTCGTCGATCTGTAAATCATTCATGGGCGGTCACCTGAATACTGCGGGGGCCAGGATTGCGGAATAGCCTGTTCATTTGGGGAAAACCTCCAGCAACCGTGGCGCTATCTTTTCCAGTGGGCGGATTTCGACGGCAGCATCGATGGCCGCTGCTGCCTTCGGCATGCCGTACACCGCACTGCTTTGCTGGTCCTGCGCGATGGTCAGATAACCCTGCTGGCGCATGAGCTTAAGCCCTTGCGCCCCGTCGCGTCCCATTCCGGTCAATAAAACCCCGATCGCATCGCCGTTCCAATAACTGGCGACACTTTCGAAAAACACGTCGATCGAAGGTCGGTAGATCTCATTGACCGGCTCGGCGGTGTAGGCCAGCGTGCCGTTTTTCAATAAGCGAATATGGTGGTTGGTGCCGGCCAGCAGCACCGCGCCAGCCTGCGGTGGCTCGCCTTCGCGGGCCAGGCGTACATCGAGGCCGCTGGCGCTGGCCAGCCATTCGGCCATGCCGGCAGCAAACACCTGGTCAACGTGCTGCACCAGCACGATGGCCGCCGAGAAATTGCGCGGCAGGCCCTTGAGCAACACTTCCAGCGCTGCCGGTCCGCCGGCAGACGAGCCGATCGCCACCAGCCGCTTGCACGACGCCGAACTGCGGTGGGGCGTCGGCACCGGACGCGAGCGCGGGGTTTTCTCGCCGATCAGCCAGCCAATGTTGAGGATCTTGCGCAGCAACGGCGCCGCCGCTTCCTGCGCGTTCCCCGCACCAAGGGCCGGGGTATCGACCACGTCCAGCGCGCCGTGGCCCATGGCTTCGAAGACCCGGTGCACGTTCTGCTGGCGGTCGACCGTGACGATGACGATGGCGCACGGGGTTTCGGCCATGATCCGCCGGGTAGCCTCGACGCCATCCATCACCGGCATGATCAGGTCCATCAGGATCAGATCCGGAGTGTTTTCGGCGCACAGTTGCACCGCCTCGGCGCCATCTCTGGCGACCCAGATCACCTGATGCGCCGGCTCGAAGGCCAGCGCACGGCGCAGTGCCTCCACCGCCAGGGGCATATCGTTGACGATTGCGATTTTCATGCCCGCGCTCCTCCAATGAGCTCAACCACTGCATCAAGCAGGGCGTCGTCATGAAAACTGGCCTTGGCTAAATAATAGTCGGCGCCGGCATCCAGTCCACGACGCCGGTCCTCTTCACGATCCTTGTACGAGACCACCATCACCGGCAGCGATTGCAGACGGTTGTCGCGGCGCAACAGGGTGACCAGCTCGATGCCGTCCATGCGCGGCATGTCGATGTCGGTGATCAGCAAATCGAATTCCTCCGAACGCAAGGCGTTCCAGCCGTCCATGCCGTCTACCGCCACCGCCACGTCGTAGCCGCGATTGAGCAGCAGCTTGCGTTGCAGCTCGCGCACGGTCAGCGAGTCGTCGACCACCAGAATCCGCTTGCGCGCCACTTCGGCGGCCTGATTGCCGTAGCGGGCGATACGTTCCAGACGCCCGGTATTGAGCAGTTTGTCCACCGACCGCAGCATGTCCTCGACATCG
Organism: Pseudomonas sp. 14P5.3.2; assembly: GCF_057799175.1. Lineage (NCBI taxonomy): Bacteria > Pseudomonadati > Pseudomonadota > Gammaproteobacteria > Pseudomonadales > Pseudomonadaceae > Pseudomonas > Pseudomonas sp. 14P5.3.2. The sequence continues at coordinate 2,546 of NZ_JBYOKU010000029.1, forward strand.
ACGATCAGCACCACCGAACCGTCGTCGAGCAACGCCCCGGCGGAAATGTCCTGAACCTTGCCCAGCCGCTCATCCAGCGGCAGCACCACCAACGTGCGCTCGCCGACAAAACGCTCGACCGCCACGCCGTAGACCGCGTCGCGCTCGCGGATCACCACGACCTTGAGGGTTTCGCTGCTGGTCTGACTGGCCGGACGGTTCAACAACTGGCTGGCGGCGACCAGTCCGACGTGTCGGCCTTCGTGCCAGAAATGCTGGCGCCCCTCGATCTGCACGATGTCCTGTGGCTGCAGATCGCACATGCGCTCGATGTGCGCCAGCGGAAAGGCGTAGGCCTCTTCGCCGACTTCCACCACCAGACTGCGCACCACCGACAGGGTCAGCGGCACTTCCAGATGAAAGCGGCTGCCCTCGCCTGCCGTCTGCTCCAGCACCACCGCGCCGCGTAACTGCCGCACCATGTGCTGCACCGCATCAAGACCGACGCCACGTCCGGACACTTCGGTGACCGTGTCGCGCAGGCTGAAGCCCGGCAGAAACAGGAATGTCAGCAGCTCGTCTTCGCTCAACTGCGCAGCGGTTTGCGCCGGCGACAATTGGCGTTCGACGATGCTGCGGCGGACCTTTTCCAGATCGACACCGTTGCCGTCATCGCTCAATTCCAGCACCAGCAAACCAGCCTGATGCGAGGCACGCAGGCGGATCAGGCCTTCTTCGGACTTGCCTTTGAGCAGGCGTTGTTCCGGGGTTTCAATGCCGTGATCGACCGCGTTGCGCAGCAAATGAGTCAGCGGCGCTTCGAGCTTTTCCAATACGTCGCGATCGACCTGGGTCTTCTCGCCCTCGATCTCCAGCCGCACCTGTTTGCCAAGGCTGCGCCCCAGATCCCGGACCATGCGCACCTGACCGGTGAGCACATCGGCGAACGGGCGCATGCGGCATGCCAGCGCGGTGTCGTAGAGCACTTGGGCGCGCTGGCTGGCTTGCCAGGCGAATTCGTCGAGTTCGGCGTTCTTTTCCGCGAGCAATTGCTGAGACTCGGCCAGCAAGCGTCGGGCATCTTCAAGGGCTTCCTGGGCTTCGAGGCTCAGCGCGTGTTCCTTGAGATGCACGTTGAGGCTTTCCAGTGCCCGCAGGCCGTTATTCTGCATGCGCTTGAGACGCTGCATGGTCGCCAGATGCGGTTTGAGGCGCTGGGTTTCGACCAGCGATTTACTCGACAGGTCGAGCAGGCTGTTCAGGCGTTCGGCGGTGACCCGCAGCACCCGCTCGCCACCTTCGGTGGTGCGTTTGCTCTTGCGCGGAGCCGAATCGGACGCTTCCAGCGGTGTATCGATCACTGTCGCTGGAGGCTCAATCGGAGTCGGCGTTGGCGCCTGCATCTGCAACTCGGCCATCGGCGGCGGCGCCACTGCGGGCGGTGCCGAAGGGTCAAGCAGGCGCCCCATCAACGCCACATACGCTTCGATGTCCGGTGCTTGCGGGGCATTGGCCGGCGTGGCGATACGCATCAACAGATCGGTGCCCTGCAACAACGCATCGATGTGTTCGGGGCGCAGCAACAGCCGCCCTTCCTGAGCGCTGACCAGGCAATCTTCCATCACGTGGGCGACACTGACGCCGCTGTCGATGCCGACGATGCGCGCCGCGCCCTTGAGCGAGTGCGCCGCGCGCATGCACGATTCCAGATAATCGGCCTGGGTCGGATTGCGCTCCAGCGCCAGCAGCCCGCTGCTGAGCACCTGGGTCTGGGCTTCGGCTTCGAGACCGAACAGCTCCAGCAGCGAGGCGTCGCGCATTTGCTCGGGGGTCATGTGAGGCTCCGGGTCACGGCGGACAGCAGCTGTTCTTCATCCAGCCAACGCAGGCTGCGCCCCCGGAATTGCAGGACACCACGGGTGTATTTGGCGCTGGCCGTACTGTGGTGTTCACCGCCGGCACGCGACGCGGCGTCGAGAATTTTTTCGTCGATGGCGTGGATGCCGTCAACTTCGTCCACCGGCACCACCACTGGCCCGCCGTGGGCGGCGATGATCAGCATGCGCGGCATGACCCGCGCGCCGCTGGCCGGTGCGGCGTTGCCGTCCAGATCGAGCAGTTCGACCAGCGACAGGCAGGCGACCAACGCCCCGCGCACGTTCGCTACGCCAAGCAAGGCCCGCGAACGCTGATGCGGCAACGAGTGAATCGCCTGCAGCGGCGCCACCTCCACCAGAGTGCGGGTGGCCAGTCCCAGCCATTCCTCGCCGAGGCGGAACATCAGCAGCGAACGGGTTTTCACATCGGTTTCAACCGCCACGGCGACCGGATCGCGCTCGTCCTGCTGCAATGCATAACGGTCAAGCAGACGGGTGGCGGCGGCGGAATACACCGCGCAGTTGCGGCAATGAATATGCTCGGCCAGCAACGGGCAGGACTTGTCGCCATGAATGCCGATACGGTTCCAGCAATCATCGATGGCCCGGGCGTCTTCGTGGGTGACGTTCAAGGTGTCGGACGGGATCATCGTTTACGCTCACTGTCGGCGGTGCGGCCGCTGCGGGCGGCGCGTTCCTGCAATCGTCTGGCACCGGCGCTGTCACCTTGGGCCTGCAGCAAGGCGGCCAGGTGCATCAACGCTTCGGGGTGTTGCGGTTCAAGGTACAAGGCCTTGCGGTAATAACTCTGGGCTTCGAGGGCGGCGCCAGCAACGTCGCTGAGCAGGCCGAGCCAGTAGAACACCTGGGCCACCGGTTCGTGACTGCGCAGGTACTGCTCACATGCCGCGCGGGCTTCGGCACTCTTGCCTTCGTTGGCCAGCGCAGCGATGTTGGCGAGCAAGGTCGCCGCGTCCGAGGTGGCGCTTTTGCTGTTGACGGGCAGCGGTGCAACGCTGGCAAACGGACGCGGGCGCACCGGCGGTGGTGGCGGCGGACTGCGCAACGGTTGGCGCACGGGCAGTGGCGTGGGGGTCGGCAATGACACCGGCTCCGGCAGCGGATCATTGTGCCGACTGAAGGCAAACGACTGCGGAATACCGATCGAACGCATGCCCAGGCGCCCGAGCAGACTGCCTTCGGCCGGCCCGATGAACAGCACGCCATCGACGTGAGTCAGGCGCTTGAGCACTTCGAAGACTTGCTTCTGGGTCGGCTGATCGAAATAGATCAACAGGTTGCGGCAGAACACGAAATCGAACGGTGGCTCACCCGCCAGCAGCGTCGGATCCAGCACATTGCCGGCCTGCAGGCGCACCTGCTCGCGCACCGCTTCGTTGACCCGATGCCCCTCAGGCTCGACGGTGAAATGACGCTCGCGATAGTCCAGATCCTGACCACGAAACGAGTTCTTGCCGTAAAGAGCCCGCCGCGCCTTGTCCACCGACAGCGGGCTGACGTCCATGCCGTCGACCTTGAACTGATGCGGTTTGAGACCGGCATCGAGCAAAGCCATGGCAATCGAATAGGGCTCCTCGCCGGTCGAGCACGGCAAGCTGAGGATGCGCAGCGCGCGCATGTTGTTCAATTGGTCCAGACGCTTGCGCGCCAGCTTGCCGAGCGTGGCGAAGGACTCCGGGTAACGGAAAAACCAGGTTTCGGGGACGATCACCGCTTCGATCAGCGCTTGCTGCTCGTCACGCGAGCCTTGCAGCAGTTGCCAGTACTCATCGCTGTGCGCCGCTTGCGAGAGCGTGGTGCGCTGACGCACCGCCCGCTCAATGATCGCCGGGCCCACCGAGGTGACATCCAGACCGATGCGTTCCTTGAGGAAATCGAAAAAACGCTGGTCGCTGCTCATGACTGCGCCTCAAGCGGCGCCGGAAACAGCAGGCTGCGCACCGCGTCATCCAGCAAGTCGTTGACCCGCACCCACTGCACCAGCCCCAGGGCATCTTCGCGCACCGGGCCGAGGTACGGCGCCTGGCGATTGTCCAGACCATACGGCTGGAAGTCTTCGGGGTTGCAGCGCAGGGTATCGGTCGCCTGCTCAAGGATCAGCCCGAGCCAGCGCGGCGGCTGCAGTTCATCCGGACGGTAATGCACCAGCACCAGCCGCGTACTGGTGCGCGCCTCGGCAGGCTGGCCGAAGGTCAGCGCACTGAGGTCGAGCGCCGGTACCACCGTACCGCGATAGGCGAACACCCCGGCGACCCAGTCCGGTGCCTGGGCAATCGGCTTCAACGGCAGGCGCGGCAGCACTTCCGCCACTTCGGTGGCGCGCAAGGCGTAACGTTCGTTGCCGATGCGAAACAGCAGGAACAACGCCTGCTTCGCCACTGGCGCAGCGCTGCGTTTGGCGGTGATTTCGCTCATCAGACTTTGAATCGCGAAACGCCGCTGCGCAGCCCGACGGCCACCTGGCTCAGTTCGTCAATGGCGAAACTGGCCTGACGCAACGACTCGACAGTCTGGCTGCTGGCATCGCCCAACTGCACCAGCGCGTGGTTGATCTGCTCGGCACCGGTGGCCTGGGCCTGCATGCCTTCGTTGACCATCAACACCCGCGGCGCCAGCGCCTGCACCTGATGGATGATCTGCGACAGCTGCTCGCCGACCTGCTGCACTTCGGACATGCCTCGGCGCACTTCTTCGGAGAACTTGTCCATGCCCATCACGCCGGCGGACACCGCCGACTGGATCTCGCGAACCATTTGTTCGATGTCGTAAGTGGCGACGGCGGTCTGATCCGCCAGACGCCGCACTTCGGTGGCGACCACGGCAAAACCGCGACCGTATTCACCGGCCTTCTCGGCCTCGATGGCGGCGTTGAGCGACAGCAGGTTGGTCTGGTCGGCAACTTTTACGATGGTCACCACCACCTGATTGATGTTGCCGGCCTTCTCGTTGAGGATCGCCAGTTTGGCGTTGACCAGATCGGCCGCGCCCATCACCGAGTGCATGGTGTCTTCCATCCGCGCCAGACCTTGCTGGCCGGAACCGGCGAGCACCGAGGCCTGATCGGCAGCGGTAGACACTTCGGTCATGGTGCGCACCAGATCCCGCGAGGTGGCGGCGATCTCCCGCGAGGTCGCGCCGATCTCGGTGGTGGTGGCCGCGGTTTCGGTTGCGGTGGCCTGTTGCTGTTTGGAAGTGGCGGCGATTTCGGTCACCGAGGTGGTCACCTGCACCGAGGAGCGCTGGGCCTGGGACACCAGCGAAGTCAGCTCGGTCATCATGTCGTTGAAGCCGGTTTCCACCGCGCCGAACTCGTCTTTGCGGTCGAGGTTCAGACGGCTACTCAGGTCGCCTGTACGCATGATTTCGAGGATCTTCACGATGCGGTTCATCGGCGCCATGATCGCGCGCATCAGCAGCAGACCGCAGGCACCGGCCGCCAGCACCGCCACCAGCAGCGAGACGAACATGCTGACCTTGGCCGCTGCCACCGCTTCGTCGATGTTGGCCATGGCCTGATCGGCAACCTTCTTGTTCTCGCCGATGATGTCATTGAGTTTCATGCGGCCGGTGTACCACGCCGGGGTCAGCTTCTCGGTGAACAGCTTGACCGCTTCGGCTTCCAGGTTGCGCTTGTGCAAGTCGAGCACCTGATCCTGGATCTGCATGTAGACGTCGTGGTCTTTCTCGAACGCGGCGAACTCGACCCGGTCTTCATCGGTGGTGACGGTGTTGCGGTAGTTGGCCATCTGCTCTTGCAGGCGCGTCTCGAACGCCTTGTAGTCTGCCGCGTCTTCGCTGCTGATGCCCTGCCCTTCCTTGAGGCCGAGCAGTTCCTGGGTCTGCAGATAGCTGTCGACCCAGGCGCCACGAATCATCGAGCTGTAATAGACGCCGGGCACCGCATCGTCACGCACGCTGCTTTCACTGGCTTCGATCTTCAGCAAGCGTGAATACGAAACAACGACCATCAGCAACATGATGGCGATAATCACCGCAAAGCTCGCCAAAATGCGTTGGCGCAACGTCCAGTTCTTCACAGTGAGTCCTCGTGCCTAAGTCGAAATGCGGGGAGTATAGCCGAGGGCGGTGTTTCATTTATAAGACGCTTTTTAACCCTCGGGCCGGCCCGACGTGGTTCGCGGGAAGGCTCTGGGGTGGGACTGTCCGACAATCCCGGGCTGCCGTGCCAGCGATGGAATGGCAAAAAGGGGCGCTGGATCGGCCATTGCTGTTGTTGTGAGGCTGGAAAGCAATCGCGAGCAGGCTCACTCCTACAAGGGAACGCATTCCAAAGGTAAGAGCGAGCCTGCTCGCGAAGAGCCCGCCGGCATTACGCAGCGGTCAAGCGCACCTGTTTCTCCAGCTCTACCTTCAACCCCGGCTCCAGCTTCAGTTGCTTCGCCAACTCTTCCAGATAGGCCTTTTCCATAAAGCTTTCCTCATCCACCAACATCACACTGGCGATGTACATCTCCGCGGCCATTTCCGGCGTACTGGCGGCGCGGGCGACATCGGCTGGATCGAGGGGTTTGTGGAGTTCGGCGTGCAGCCAGTGTTGCAGTTCCTGATCGTTGTCGAGTCGGGTGAATTCACCTTCGATCAACTGACGTTCGCGGTCGTCGATGTGGCCGTCAGCTTTGGCCGCTGCAACGAGGGCTTTGAGAATCGCCTGGCTGTGTTGCTCGGCTTGCGCGGGTGGCAGTCGATCCAGCGTCTGCGGTTCGTTTTGTGGGGCGGTGCCTTTTTGCGCGTTCCAGTTGCCGTAAGCCTTATAGGCCAGCACACCAAGGGCAGCGAGGCCACCGTAGACCGCAACTTTACCGCCGACCTTGCGCGCTTTTTTGTTGCCGAGCAGCAGGCCCATCGCCCCGGCAGCCAACGCGCCACCGCCCGCCCCCGAGAGCAGGCCACCCAGCGCACCAGCGCCTGAAGACCCACCAAGCAAACCGCCCAGGCCACCAGCCGCCGGTTTGTTCTGCGCGCTACCGGCCTTGTTCTGCAACAGATCCTGGCCGGACTTGAGTAGTTGATCGAGCAATCCACGGGTGTTCATGTTCCGCCTCCAAAACTGGGGTTATTCGGATCTATCAGGCCCTCAGCCTAGTTCGAAAGTGCCCCCGAGCGGCCGGCGAGTGTGCTTCCAGATGTTGCTCACTTTCCTGCACAGGCACTGGCAACAGCCCTTCGTGAAAATAGATATACACTCCAGCCAATCTATAAAAACCGCCCACCGGGTACCTTCCTCATGATGACCCTGCGTCAGATCCGTCACTTCATCGCGGTGGCCGAGACCGGCTCGATTTCCGCGGCGGCGCAAACCGCGTTTATTTCCCAATCGACCCTGACCCTGGCGATTCAGCAACTGGAAGAGGAAATCGGCGTCAGCCTGTTCAGCCGCCACGCCAAGGGCATGACCCTGACTCACCAGGGCCACCAGTTCCTGCGGCAGGCGCACCTGATTCTGGCCACGGTGGATAACGCCAAGCGCAGCCTGCAACAGAGCACCGATCAGGTCGCCGGGCAGTTGATTGTCGGCGTGACCAGTCTGGTCGCCGGTTACTACCTCGCCGATCTGCTCACCCGCTTTCAGCGCGCCTACCCCAATGTCGAAATCCGCGTGATGGAGGACGAGCGCCCCTACATCGAGCACCTGCTGGTCAGCGGCGAAATCGATGTCGGCGTGCTGATCCTCTCCAACCTCGAGGACCGCCACGCCTTGCAGACAGAAGTGCTGACTCACTCGCCGCACCGTCTGTGGCTGCCGGCCCAGCATCCATTGCTGGAACACGACAGCATCAACCTCGCCGACGTCGCTCGCGAACCGCTGATTCAACTGAATGTTGATGAAATGGATCGCAATGCCCAACGCCTGTGGCGCGGCGCCGGGCTGCAACCGAAGATCACCCTGCGCACTGCATCGACCGAAGCCGTGCGAAGCCTTGTCGCAGCAGGTCTGGGCGTATCGATTCAACCGGACATGACTTACCGCCCATGGTCACTTGAAGGCGACATCATTGAAGCGCGGCCGATTGCCGACCTCAACCAGACCCTCGATGTCGGTCTGGCCTGGCGCCGCGGTACTGCACGTCCCGCTCTGGTCGACCCGTTTTTGACTGTGGCCCGCGAACAACCGCACGGCGGACGCAAGCCATCTATTTAATCGAATGCCACCTTCAGTATTTAGAATTTGTCGACCTCGGAGCCGCGCACTAGTCTTGCAGCATCTATAAGACGGTCGGCTCCCGGGCACGGGAGCAGCAATGACCACACAAGAAAAGAGATCGCGGAAAATGGCTGGCGTGCAGACCCCGATGTGTACCGCGTTGTTGATCGACGGCGAACTGGTCGCCGGGCAAGGTTTTGTCGAACCGATCCTCAACCCGGCCACCGGTGAAATCCTCACCCACATCGCCGAGGCCAGCACCGAGCAGGTCGAAGCCGCGATCCTAGCCGCCCACCGCGCCTTCACAGAATGGTCACGGACCACGCCACAGCAACGCTCGAACCTGCTGCTGGACATCGCCAACGCGGTGGAAAAACACGCCGACTACCTCGCCCGTCTCGAAGCGCTGAACTGCGGCAAGCCGCTGCACCTGGCGCGGCAGGACGATCTGACCGCCACCGTCGATGTGTTCCGATTCTTTGCCGGCGCCGTGCGCTGCCAGACCGGTCAGCTCAGCGGTGAATACCTGCCGGGCTACACCAGCATGGTGCGCCGCGATCCGATTGGCGTGGTGGCGTCGATTGCGCCGTGGAACTACCCGATCATGATGGCCGCGTGGAAAATCGCCCCGGCCCTCGCCGCCGGCAACACCCTGGTGTTCAAGCCATCCGAACACACGCCGCTGTCGATCCTCGCACTGGCGCCAGCGCTCGCCGAGATCCTGCCGCGCGGGGTGATCAACATCATCTGCGGCGGTGGCGAAGGCGTCGGCAGTCATCTGGTCGGTCACGCCAAGGTGCGCATGGTCTCGCTGACCGGCGATATCGTCACCGGGCAGAAGATCCTTCAGGCGGCGGCAAAAACCCTCAAGCGCACGCATCTGGAACTCGGCGGCAAGGCCCCGGTGATCGTCTGCAACGACGCCGACATTCAAGCGGTGGTCGACGGCGTGCGCACTTACGGTTACTACAACGCCGGGCAGGACTGCACCGCTGCGTGCCGGATCTACGCGCAAGCAGGCATTCACGACAAACTGGTCGCCGAGCTCGGCGCAGCGGTCAGCAGCCTGCGCTTCGCCGGTAAACGCGATGCCGACAACGAGATCGGCCCGCTGATCAGCACCCGCCAGCGCGACCGCGTCGCCAGTTTCGTCGAGCGCGCCCTCGGCCAGCCGCACATCGAGCGCGTGACTGGTGCGGCGGTGCACTCCGGCGCCGGGTTCTTCTACCAGCCGACGTTGCTGGCCGGTTGCAAACAGACGGATGAAATCGTCCAGCGCGAAGTGTTCGGCCCGGTGGTCACCGTGACCCGCTTCGACGAACTCGCGCAAGCCGTGGACTGGGCCAACGACTCCGAATACGGCCTCGCCTCGTCGGTATGGACTCAGAATCTGGACAAGGCGATGCAGGTCGCCGCCCGCTTGCAGTATGGCTGCACCTGGATCAACAGCCACTTCATGCTGGTCAGCGAAATGCCCCACGGCGGGCTGAAACGCTCGGGTTACGGCAAAGACTTATCCAGTGATTCGTTGCAGGACTACAGCGTGGTGCGGCACATCATGGCCCGCCACGGCCAGCATCTCTGACTACGCTAATAACAAGCCGCAAAACGGCATGGCTTCACCGCGTTCACAACTGCCCCGACCATAATTTAAAGAAGAGGGTTCAACCATGTTCGTGCACAAGACCGCACTGCTCAGTGCAATCACCACAGCCTTGCTGGCCAGCGCCAGCCTGCAAGCGGCCGAGCCGCTGAAGGCTGTCGGCGCCGGCGAAGGTCAGTTGGATATCGTGGCCTGGCCGGGCTACATCGAACGTGGCGAGAGCGACAAGGCCTACGACTGGGTGAGCGGTTTCGAGAAGGAAACCGGCTGCAAGGTCAACGTCAAGACCGCTGCCACCTCCGACGAGATGGTCAGCCTGATGGCCAAGGGTGGTTACGACCTGGTCACCGCGTCCGGCGATGCCTCGTTGCGCCTGATCGTCGGCAAGCGCGTGCAACCGATCAACACCGCGTTGATCCCGAACTGGAAAACCCTCGACCCACGTCTGAAAGATGCGCCGTGGTACGTGGTCAACAACCAGACCTACGGTACCCCGTATCAGTGGGGCCCGAACGTGCTGATGTACAACACCAACGTGTTCAAGACGCCGCCGACCAGCTGGAACGTGTTGTTCGACGCGCAGAATTTCCCCGATGGCAAGCCGAACAAGGGCCGCGTGCAGGCCTATGACGGCCCGATCTACATCGCCGACGCGGCGCTGTACCTGAAAACCGCCAAGCCTGAATTGGGGATCAAGGATCCGTATCAACTCACCGAAGCGCAGTACAAAGCCGTGCTCGATCTGCTGCGCGCGCAGCAGCCGTTGATTCACCGCTACTGGCACGACACCACCGTTCAGATGAGTGACTTCAAGAACGAAGGTGTGGTGGCGTCAAGTGCCTGGCCGTATCAGGTCAACGGCCTGATCAACGAGAAACAGCCGATCGCTTCGACCATCCCGAAAGAAGGCGCTACCGGTTGGGCCGACACCACCATGCTGCACGCCGAGGCCAAGCACCCGAACTGCGCGTACAAGTGGATGGACTGGTCGTTGCAGCCGAAAGTCCAGGGTGATGTGGCGGCGTGGTTTGGTTCCCTGCCAGCAGTGCCGGCGGCGTGCAAGGAGAGCGAACTGCTCGGCGCCGAGGGTTGCAAGACCAATGGCTTCGACCAGTTCGACAAGATCGCCTTCTGGAAAACCCCGCAGGCCGAGGGCGGCAAGTTCGTGCCTTATAGCCGCTGGACTCAGGACTACATTGCGATCATGGGCGGCAGGTAAGCCCGAGAGCAACTTGGTCTAGCTCCCTTTCCCCCTCTCCCCCCTGGGGTAGAGGGCTGGGGTGAGGAGGTGGCTTTTGACTTTGCTCTTGATTGAAGGGCGACGGCCAATGAGGCCACCCTCACCCCCCGCCCTCTCCCGGAGGGAGAGGGAGCTAAAAGCGGATCGCATTCACCGTTAGATGTTTCAGCTTTTTCAGAAGTCCAGGCAGGGCCGCTGCGACGGCCCGCGCCTTTTTGGAGCACCGCACCATGACGCTTGCAGTCCAGTTCACCAACGTTTCCCGGCAGTTCGGCGAAGTGAAGGCCGTTGACCGGGTTTCCATCGATATCCAGGACGGCGAGTTCTTTTCCATGCTCGGCCCTTCCGGCTCGGGCAAGACCACCTGCCTGCGCCTGATCGCCGGGTTCGAACAACCGAGTGCCGGCTCGATCCGCATTCACGGCGCCGAAGCCGCCGGTCTGCCGCCGTATCAACGTGATGTGAACACCGTATTCCAGGATTACGCGCTGTTCCCGCACATGAACGTGCTGGACAACGTCGCCTACGGCTTGAAGGTCAAAGGCGTGAGCAAAACCGAGCGCCACAAGCGCGCCGAAGAGGCGTTGGACATGGTCGCCCTCGGTGGCTACGGCGCACGCAAACCGGTGCAGCTGTCCGGCGGTCAGCGCCAGCGTGTCGCCCTCGCCCGCGCCCTGGTCAATCGCCCTCGGGTGCTGTTGCTCGATGAACCGTTGGGCGCTCTCGATCTGAAACTGCGCGAACAGATGCAAAGCGAATTGAAGAAGCTGCAGCGCCAGCTCGGCATCACCTTCATCTTCGTCACCCACGACCAGACCGAAGCGCTGTCGATGTCCGACCGCGTGGCGGTGTTCAACAAGGGCCGTATCGAGCAGGTCGACACCCCGCGCAATCTGTACATGAAACCCACTACAACCTTCGTCGCCGAATTCGTCGGTACTTCGAACGTGATTCGTGGCGATCTGGCGCGTCAGCTCAGCGGCCATCCGCAGCCGTTTTCGATTCGCCCCGAGCACGTGCGTTTCGCCGAAGGGCCGCTCGCCAGCCATGAAATCGAAGTCAGCGGTTTGCTCCACGACATCCAGTATCAGGGCAGCGCCACGCGCTATGAACTGACCCTGGAAAACGGCCAGACCCTGAGCATCAGCCACGCCAACAATCAGTGGATCGACAGCAGCGCGCAGCACCAGACCGGCCAGCGCCTGAGCGCACGCTGGGCGCGGGAAGCGATGATCCCGCTGCACGATACCGTTGCGAGCGGGGTCTGACATGAGCACGCTCGCAATGACCCAGGCACCGCCGTTGCGGCGGTTTTCCAACCTGCTCTATCGCAAGCCGAATCTTTATCTGTCGCTGCTGCTGGTGCCGCCGTTGCTGTGGTTCGGCGCGATCTACCTCGGCTCGTTGCTGGTGCTGTTGTGGCAGGGTTTCTACACCTTCGACGACTTCACCATGGCGGTCACCCCTGACCTCACGCTGGCGAATTTTGCCGCGCTGTTCCAGCCGTCGAACTTCGACATCATCCTGCGCACGCTGAGCATGGCCATCGTCGTGTCCATCGCCAGCGCCATCGTCGCGTTCCCGATTGCCTACTACATGGCGCGCTACACCACGGGCAAGACCAAGGCGTTTTTCTACATCGCGGTGATGATGCCGATGTGGGCCAGTTACATCGTCAAGGCCTACGCCTGGACGCTGCTGCTGGCCAAGGGCGGCGTCGCACAATGGTTCGTCCAGCATCTGGGACTGGAGCCGGTGTTGCAGTTCATCCTCGGCATTCCCGGCGTCGGTGGCAGCACTCTGTCGACCTCGCACTTGGGGCGCTTCATGGTGTTCGTCTACATCTGGCTGCCGTTCATGATCCTGCCGATTCAGGCCTCGCTGGAACGTCTGCCGCCGTCACTGCTGCAGGCCTCCGCCGACCTCGGCGCCAGGCCGCGCCAGACCTTCATGCAGGTGATTTTGCCGTTGTCGATCCCGGGGATTGCTGCCGGCTCGATCTTCACGTTTTCGCTGACCCTGGGCGATTTCATCGTGCCGCAACTGGTGGGCCCGCCGGGCTACTTCGTCGGCAGCATGGTCTACGCGCAGCAAGGTGCGATCGGCAATATGCCGATGGCCGCGGCGTTCACGTTGGTGCCGATTGTGTTGATCGCGGTTTACCTGTCCATCGTCAAACGACTGGGGGCCTTCGATGCACTCTGAGCGCGCTTCACTGGGTCTGCGCATCACCGCCTGGGGCGGGTTGGTGTTCCTGCACTTCCCGATCCTGATCATCTTCCTTTACGCCTTCAACACCGAGGAAGCCGCGTTCAGCTTTCCGCCGAAGGGCTTCACCCTGCACTGGTTCAGCGTGGCGTTTTCGCGGCCGGATGTGCTGGAGGCGATCAAGCTCTCGCTGCAGATTGCCGCCATCGCCACGTTGATCGCGATGGTGCTCGGCACGCTGGCTTCAGCCGCGTTGTACCGCCGCGATTTCTTCGGCAAGCAGGGCATTTCGCTGATGCTGATTTTGCCGATCGCCCTGCCGGGGATCATCACCGGGATCGCGCTGCTGGCAACGTTCAAGACGCTGGGGATCGAGCCGGGGATGTTCACCATCATCGTCGGCCACGCGACCTTCTGTGTGGTGATCGTCTACAACAACGTCATCGCCCGCCTGCGCCGCACGTCACACAGCCTGATCGAAGCCTCGATGGACCTCGGCGCCGACGGCTGGCAGACCTTCCGCTACATCATCCTGCCGAACCTCGGCTCGGCGTTGCTGGCCGGCGGCATGCTGGCGTTTGCGCTGTCGTTCGACGAGATCATCGTCACCACGTTCACCGCCGGCCATGAGCGCACCTTGCCGTTGTGGCTGCTCAACCAGCTCAGCCGCCCACGGGATGTGCCGGTGACCAACGTGGTTGCCATGCTGGTGATGATGGTGACCATGCTGCCGATTCTCGGCGCGTATTACCTGACTCGGGGTGGCGAGAGCGTCGCCGGTAGCGGCGGGAAATGAATATCTGACTGACACCTAGATCCCCTGTGGGAGCGAGCTTGCTCGCGAAGGGGCCATGACATCCAACATTGATGTCGGCTGACACACCGCCTTCGCGAGCAAGCTCGCTCCCACAGGTTTCTCAATTCGGCCAGAACAATAAAAGTGTTAGCGAGGACAATGAAATGCAAACCAGACTCTTGATCAACGGCCACCTGGTCAACGGCGAAGGCCCGGCCCAACCAGTGCTCAACCCGGCGCTCGGCAGCGTACTCGTGGAAATCAATGAAGCCAGCGAGGCCCAGGTCGACGCCGCCGTGCGCGCCGCCGATAACGCCTTCGCCGAGTGGTCGCAAACCACGCCGAAAGACCGTTCGCTGCTACTGCTCAAACTCGCCGACGCCATCGAAGCCCATGGCGAGGAACTGGCGAAACTCGAATCCGACAACTGCGGTAAACCCTACAGCGCCGCACTGAACGACGAGATCCCGGCGATTGCCGATGTGTTCCGTTTCTTCGCCGGCGCCAGCCGTTGCATGAGCGGTTCGGCCGGTGGCGAATACCTGCCCGGCCACACCTCGATGATCCGCCGCGACCCGGTGGGCGTGATCGCCTCCATCGCGCCGTGGAACTACCCGCTGATGATGGTCGCCTGGAAAATCGCTCCGGCCCTCGCCGCCGGTAACACCGTGGTGCTCAAGCCGTCGGAACAGACCCCGCTGACCGCGTTGCGTCTGGCCGAACTGGCGTCGGAAATCTTCCCGGCCGGTGTACTCAATCTGGTATTCGGTCGCGGTCCTAGCGTCGGCAGCCCGCTTGTGACTCACCCGAAAGTGCGCATGGTCTCGCTGACTGGCTCTATCGCCACCGGCTCGAACATCATTTCCAGCACCGCCGACAGCGTCAAACGCATGCACATGGAGCTGGGCGGCAAGGCCCCGGTGATCATCTTCGACGACGCCGACATCGATGCGGCGGTTGAAGGCATTCGTACGTTCGGTTTCTACAACGCCGGGCAGGACTGCACCGCCGCGTGCCGGATCTATGCGCAACAAGGCATCTACGACCAGTTCGTCGAGAAGCTTGGCGCTGCAGTCAGCAGCATCAAGTACGGCTTGCAGGATGATCCGTCGACCGAACTGGGGCCGCTGATCACCGCGCAGCATCGCGACCGCGTCGCCGCGTTCGTCGAGCGCGCCGCAGCGCAGTCGCACATTCGCTTGATCACCGGCGGCAAGGCTGTTGAAGGCAATGGGTTCTTCTTCGAACCGACGGTGCTGGCCGACGCGCAACAGGATGACGAGATCGTTCGCCGCGAAGTGTTCGGGCCAGTGGTCTCGGTGACCAAATTCACCGATGAAGCGCAGGCGCTGGAGTGGGCCAACGATTCGGACTACGGCCTCGCCTCCTCGGTATGGACGGCGGATGTCGGACGCGCGCATCGCTTGTCCGCGCGGTTGCAGTACGGCTGCACCTGGGTCAACACGCACTTCATGCTCGTCAGCGAAATGCCGCATGGCGGTCAGAAGTTGTCCGGCTATGGCAAGGACATGTCCATGTACGGGCTGGAGGACTACACCACGGTTCGGCATGTGATGTTCAAGCACTAAAGCATCGCCAGCAGGCTGGCTCCTACAAGGAATCGTATTTCAACCTGTAGGAGTGAGCCTGCTCGCGATGGCGTCAACTCCGGCTTCAAGGCAGAAACCGGCCACACGCACCACCAGGATTCAACACCTAACAATAACTACCGACCCGGGCGGCGCCCGCAAAGCCCCGCCACGGCCTCGGCCATCCGAAATCTGCCGATTTCCCGGAGCAAAACACATGAGTGCCTCACCCGAACTCTCGGCCGCCGTTGCCGACAGCGATGCCGAACAACTGCGCAAACTCGGCTACACCTCGAACTTCAACCGCAGCATGAGCCTGTGGGAAAACTTCGCTTTAGGGTTCACCTATCTGTCACCGGTCGTAGGGGTTTATACCCTGTTCGGCCTGTGCCTCGCCGCCGGCGGGCCACCGATGTTCTGGGCTTACTTGCTGGTCGGTTGCGGCCAGTTGCTGGTGTGCCTGATCTTCGGCGAAGTGGTCTCGCAGTTCCCGATTTCCGGCGGCGTCTATCCATGGGCGCGACGTCTGGTCGGCAAGAAATGGGCGTGGATGGTCGGCTGGATCTACTCCATCGCCCTGTGCGTGACCATCGCGGCGGTGGCCGTCGGTGCCGGCCCGTATCTGGCGGCGATGCTCGGGTTTGAACCGAGCAACAACACCAACATCGTCATCGCGCTGGTGCTGACCTTGTTCGCCACGCTGGTCAATCTGAGCGGCACCAAAGTGCTCGCGCGCATTGCCATGTTCGGTTTCCTCTGCGAACTGGTCGGCGCGGTGATCGTCGGCGTGTACCTGCTGATCTTCGAGCGTCACCAGCCGCTGAGCGTGCTGTTCAACACCTTCGACATCCGCGTCGACGGCTCGTACCTGCCGGCGTTTCTCACCGCCTCGCTGGCGGGGATGTTCCTCTACTACGGCTTCGAGGCCTGCGGCGACGTCGCCGAAGAAACCCCGAACCCCAGCGCAAAAATCCCGGTGGCCATGCGCATGACCATCTACATCGGCGGCATCGCGGCGATGTTCGCCTGCCTGGCGCTGATCCTCGCCGTGCCGGACATGCAAGCGGTGATCAACGGCACCGACAAGGACCCGGTCACCACCATCCTCAACAACGCCTTCGGCCCGATCGGTTCGAAAGTGGTGATGGGTGTGGTAATGATTTCCTTCATCTCCTGCGTCATCAGCCTGCAGGCTGCGGCGAGTCGTCTGCTGTACTCCTATGCTCGCGATGAAATGGTCATCGGCAGCCGACTGCTGAAAAAGATTTCTCCTACCACTCAGGTGCCCGTTGCCGCGCTGTTCGTGTCCGGCGTCCTGCCCGCCCTGATCATCGCCCTCGGCTTCTTCCTGCAAGACGCCGTGGCCACCATCGTCAGCTTCGCCGCCATCGGCATCTACCTCGCGTTCCAGATGATCGTGCTGGCCGCTTTGTACGCGCGAATGAAAGGCTGGAAACCCAGCGGCAAATTCACCCTCGGCGCGTGGGGCTGGCCAGTGAACATCGGCGCGCTGGTGTATGGCGTCGGCGCAATCATCAACATGGCCTGGCCACGTACGCCGGATGCGGCGTGGTACGTGAACTATGCGATGGTGTTGAGTACGGTGATCGTGATTGGTCTGGGGCTGGTTTACATGTGGATTGGCAAGCCGTATGACCATGGGAAGGCGCCGGCTGGGGATGCGTGGAAGGTGAGTCGCTAAATACAATCGCCCCGGAAACCCAAAAGTTTCAGGGGCGATGCTCGAAACCTGCACTATTTGTAGTCATTCCTACAACTCAGGAGGGTGTAATCAACTCAACCGAGGGGAAATAGTTTCGGTACCGCTTAGAATCTCGAGTCAACAACGGTAGTTTCTTTACGGCCGCATGCGCACCAATGAAAAAATCCGCTAGGACATTGTGCTTTCCGCCGCCCACCTTCCGATAACGTACAAACGCCTTACCAGCCAAAAAAAGCGCAGATCGCGGAATTTCCTGCATGACTAATCCGAGTTGATTGACCACTCCATCCAATGCTTCAAACGTGGAAAACGTCTGGGACAGCTCTGCATAGACGATCGGATTAATTACCAGCTCATGGACCAGTGACTGAGCGCGGAGCTGCTGAATAGACCAGTCAGCCCAAACAGGGTCATCCTCCAAAACGTCTATCAACACATTGGTATCAACCAACACCATCAATCATCACCCCTGAGCAACGCCATCAAATCATCGGTTCTCCATTTGATATCGGCTTTGCCCCGGACAGCGTCAAATCGATCCTGAGTCTTCGCTTTACCTGCAGCGGGCTTGGCACCTTGCAAAACCACCTCACCCTGCTCGTTAACGCTGAATTCTATGGCCGAGCCTGGCGTCAGATGCAAGGCATCACGAATAGGCTTGGGAATTGTGACTTGACCTTTACTGGTCATGGTTGTCGTCATTTCATGCTCCTTGAGTATTACTCGCCATAGAAACGTAATACTTGACTGCTGGATCTGCAACCGCCGCTGATCGTGGGATTATTCCGATCGACTAGAAGGAAATTTTCATCAAGCTATCAGCGGTAACCCACAATCAGCATTCGACAATCTCCCTAGCCACAGCTTTTACAGTCACCGTGAAAGCCAAATGGCTCTCAAGGTGGCTGCTACTCCAACACTAAAACCGCGAAACACTCCTCATCGCATCCACCAGATACCGCATCGCAATCCGGTCACTCTCCGACAACTCGCGATAGCGCTCCACCAGCTTCAGCTCTTCAGAACTCAATCGACGTCTTCTGCGGCCGCTGCCGAGGCAGGGAAAGATGCCGAGCATTTCGGCGATGCCTTGTATTTTTGCCATGGACGATGTCCTTCTCTGATACTTCGAAGAATTGCTTGATCACCACATCGCCCTGCCCCTTACAGCAGCGCCTGTGCCCCGCCGGTCGTGCCGGCCATGTTCATAGAATAGAAATTTAATCGGCGCTGAAAAGCGGTTTTTAGAGTAATTAGTCGAAAAAAGCAGAAATGCCCTGTAAATCAGAAAGTGCCGTCGGACATTTAACCGACATGTCTTGTTTCATTGACACTCTGTCGGTGTGTATCAACGAATTTTGCAACGCGAGCGAACCGTTTAAGCTAGCCGGCATCTGTTTATAGTCCGTTGCGTTTGGCCGAAGGCTTGTCCGAACCGTAATTTCTGATCCAGCACGTGCCAGGAAAGGCGCGGGATTGCTCACGACAGGTTGTATTTATGCACCGCAGGAATTTGCTCAAAGCGTCGATGGCCATTGCGGCTTACACCGGTCTCTCGGCTTCCGGCCTGCTGGCCGCCCGTGCCTGGGCAGCCAATGGTGGCGCCGCCGATGGCGAGGCCCAGGCTTTCGACTTCGAAGCGCTGAAGCGCCAAGCCAAGCAATTGGCCGGAACGGCCTATCAGGACAGCAAACAGGTGCTGCCGCCGACTTTGGCGACCATGACCCCGCAGAACTTCAACGCGATCCGCTACGACGGCGATCATTCGTTGTGGAAAGAAAACAAGGGTCAGCTGGACGTGCAGTTCTTCCACGTCGGTATGGGTTTCCGTCAACCGGTGCGCATGTACAGCGTCGATCCGAAGACCCGGACCGCGCGCGAAGTGCATTTCCGCCCGACGCTGTTCAACTACGAGAACACCTCGGTCGATACCCAGCAGCTCAAGGGTGACCTGGGCTTTGCCGGTTTCAAGCTGTTCAAGGCGCCGGAGCTGGATCGCCATGACGTGGTGTCGTTCCTCGGCGCCAGCTATTTCCGCGCGGTGGATGCCACTGGCCAATATGGCCTCTCGGCCCGTGGTCTAGCCGTCGACACTTACGCGAAAAAGCGCGAAGAATTCCCGGACTTCACCAAATTCTGGTTCGAGACCCCGGATCAGAATGCCACTCGCTTCGTGGTCTACGCCCTGCTCGACTCGCCGAGCGCCACCGGTGCATACCGCTTCGACATCGATTGCCAGGCCGAGCGCGTGGTGATGGAAATCGACGCCCACATCAATGCGCGTACCGCCATCGAACAACTGGGCATCGCACCGATGACCAGCATGTTCAGCTGCGGCACCCACGAACGCCGCATGTGCGACACCATCCACCCGCAGATTCACGACTCCGATCGCCTGGCGATGTGGCGCGGCAACGGCGAGTGGATCTGCCGTCCGCTGAACAACCCGGCGACCCTGCAGTTCAACGCATTCGCCGACACCGATCCGAAGGGCTTCGGACTGGTGCAGACCGACCACGAGTTCGCCAACTATCAGGACACCGTCGACTGGTACAGCAAGCGCCCGAGCCTGTGGGTCGAGCCTACAACCGCGTGGGGCGAAGGCTCCATCGATCTGCTGGAAATTCCTACCACCGGCGAAACGCTCGATAACATCGTCGCGTTCTGGACGCCGAAGAAGCCAGTGGCCGCAGGTGACTCGCTGAACTATGGCTACAAGCTCTACTGGAGCGCCCTGCCACCGGTGGGTACGCCGCTGGCGCGAGTGCATGCGACCCGTTCGGGCATGGGTGGCTTCGTCGAAGGCTGGGCACCGGGCGAGCATTACCCGCCAGTCTGGGCCCGTCGTTTTGCCGTGGACTTCACCGGCGGCGGTCTCGATCGCCTGCCGCAGGGCACCGGGATCGAACCGGTGGTCACCTGCTCCAACGGCAAGGTGCAAGACTTCAGCGTGCTGGTGCTCGATGACATCAAGGGTTACCGGATCCTGTTCGACTGGTACCCGACCAGCGACAGCGTCGATCCGGTGGAACTGCGCCTGTTCATCCGCACCAATGACCGCACGCTGAGCGAGACCTGGTTGTACCAGTACTTCCCGCCGGCACCGGACAAGCGCAAGTATCCTTGATGATTTGAGGCGCCTGCACGGGCCTCTTCGCGAGCAAGCCCGCTCTCACTCTGGCTCTCGGTCGATCACACAATTTGTGACTGACACGGAACCAGGGTGGGAGCGGGCTTGTTCGCGAAAGCGGCAGAACATTCAACATCGGATATTGAAGAAACTGCGTCAGGTCAGTGGGCAATACAGATGAATGTCTCTGGGTTCTTGATCAAACAGCTCAGGATCCGGTTGATCAACCAGCCGGCAGCCCTGACGCTGATAGAACTCCACAGTGTTGCGCGATTCAGTGGCTGAGACATACAACGCCTCGGCACCGAATCGCCGCCCCTGCTCACAGGCCAGCGCAAACAACTTCGCCCCCAGTCCCTGCCCCCGGTAGTCGCGGCTGATGTGCAGAAACTTCAACTGGCGCATGCTCAGTCCCTGATTGTGAATAACCCGGTTATCCACAACCACCGCCGCGACCAGCGCCTGCCCGTCGAAAATCCCGTATAACCAGCCACCTCGCCGCAAGCACTTCGCCAGCGCCCGCGCATTTTCTTCGGCCTCCCCTTCCGGCCATCCGCGCATGTCGAAACGTGCCGGGTAAAGCACCAGCACGCCGTTCTCCAGGCGATAGCACTCTTCCACCAGCTCACTGCGGTCGATCTGCGCCAGCAGCAGCAAGTCGTGTTCGGTCAGTTCTCGTTCGATCAACATGCTCGACTTCCTTGGCAAATGGCAGGCAAGAAAAAACCCGCCGGTTCAATGGCGGGTTTTATAGACGTTACACCGGTTTGAAATCAATCGCGCAGGTCAGACTCGTGGATCGGCTGATCACGATGGGTCGCGCGTTGATACTGCGCCGGCCACACCGCCTGGCGCCCGCCGAGATCATCGTCGGCGTGCAGCGGCCAGTAAGGATCGCGCAGCAACTCGCGGGCGAGGAAGATGATGTCAGCCTGGCAGGTGCGCAGAATGTGCTCGGCCTGCGCCGGCTCGGTAATCATGCCCACGGTGCCGGTGGCGATGCCTGACTCCTTGCGCACCCGTTCGGCGAAGCGCGTCTGATAACCCGGCCCCACAGGAATCTCGGCGTTGGCGGCGGTACCACCGGAGGAGACGTCGATCAGATCCGCTCCCAGTGCCTTGAGACGACGCGCCAGTTCCACGGTTTCATCCGGGTTCCAGCCGTCTTCAACCCAGTCGGTGGCCGACACCCGGACGAACAGCGGCAGCTCTTGCGGCCACACCTCGCGAACGGCCTCGGTGACTTGCAGCACCAGACGAATGCGGTTTTCGAACGAACCACCGTATTGATCGCGGCGCTGATTGCTCAGCGGTGACAGAAACTGATGCAGCAGATAACCGTGGGCGGCATGTACCTCGACCACGCTGAAACCCGCGGTCAACGCGCGTTTGGCGGCCGCAACGAAGGCCTGAATGACCTCGGCGATCTGCCCTTCATCAAGCTGTTTCGGTTGTGTGTGTTGCGGATCGAAAGCAATCGGCGATGGCCCGACCGGGGTCCAGCCGCCATCCTCCGGTTTGACGCTACCGTGTTTGCCGATCCATGGCCGATGAGTGCTGGCCTTGCGCCCGGCGTGGGCCAGTTGAATGCCGGCAACAGCGCCCTGAGCGGTGATGAAGCGGGTGATGCGTTGCAGCGGTTCGATCTGTTCGTCGTTCCACAAACCGAGGTCTTCGGCGGTGATCCGCCCGTCGGCGGTGACCGCCGTGGCTTCAGTGAATATCAGACCGGCGCCGCCCACCGCGCGGCTGCCCAGGTGCACCAGATGCCAGTCGTTGGCCAGACCGTCGACGCTGGAGTACTGGCACATCGGCGACACGGCGATGCGGTTGGGCAGGATCAGTTGGCGGAGGGTAAAGGGTTCGAGCAGCAGACTCATGGGGCACCTCTCAAATCAGTGGGCAGGCTCCAGGGTTCTGTTTGAAAAGTCGACGAGTGACAGGAAAAGGTGCAGCACCCGCCCCCGCGGGCAAAAAATTCGACAAGACGTCACAAGGCCAATCAAGCAGTGCTTAGAGCCTAGTCGACAACCGGGGATGAGGGAGGGTTCAGAGTGATTCAGTGTGTGAAAGGGTGCTTTCGCGAGCAGGCTCGCTCCCACATTTTGGAATGCATATCCCTGTGGGAGCGAGCCTGCTCGCGAATGGCGTCAGCGCGGTTCGATGTGGGCAATCATCAGTTGCACCGTCTCGTTGCCACGAAATTCGTTGACGTCGAGCTTGTAGGCCAGCTCGACCCACTGAATGGTCGGATTCGGCCAGACGTCACGGTCAATACCAAAGGCAATGCCATCCAGCTTCACCGAACCGCACTCGCTTTTCAGCACCACTTTCAGGTGCCGCTCGCCGACCACCCGTTGCTCGACCAACTGGAACACGCCATGGAACAGCGGCTCCGGGAAGTGCTGGCCCCAAGGCCCGGCATGACGCAGTGCGCGGGCCAGCTCCAAGTGGAACTCCTCGACCGCAAGCGTGCCGTCCGAGAGCATGCGCCCGGTCAGGTCTTCTTCGCGAAGTTGCCGCCGCACTTCAGCGTCAAACGCCTCGGCGAACAGCGGAAAATTCTCTTGCGGCAAGGTCAGGCCGGCCGCCATCGCATGACCGCCGTACTTGGCGATCAGGTTCGGATGCTGCGCCGCCACCACGCTCAAAGCATCGCGGATGTGGAAACCCTGCACCGAACGGCCCGAGCCCTTGAGCAAACCGTCACCGGCATCGGCGAAGGCAATGGTCGGGCGGAAATAACGCTCTTTCATGCGCGAGGCGAGAATGCCGATCACGCCCTGATGCCACTCGGGATCGAACAGGCACAGGCCGAACGGCATCGACTCCACCGGCAAGTCCTTGAGCTGGGCCAATGCCTCGCGCTGCATGCCCTGCTCGATGGATTTGCGATCCTGGTTCATGCCGTCCAGTTGCGCGGCCATTTCCCGCGCCAGATTGGCGTCGGCGGTGAGCAGGCATTCGATCCCGAGGCTCATGTCGTCCAGACGCCCCGCCGCGTTCAAACGCGGGCCGACGATGAATCCCAGGTCTGTGGAGGTAATCCGCGCCGCGTCACGCTTGGCGACTTCAAGAATCGCCTTGATCCCCGGACGGGCACGCCCGGCGCGAATCCGCTCGAGGCCCTGATGCACCAGAATCCGGTTGTTGGCGTCCAGCGGCACCACGTCGGCGACGCTGCCCAGCGCCACCAGATCCAGCAGTTCACCGATGTTCGGCTGCGGTTTGCTTTCGTACCAGCCGAGGCTGCGCAGGCGCGCGCGCAAGGCCATCAACACGTAGAAAATCACCCCGACCCCGGCCAGCGCCTTGCTCGGAAACTCACAGCCCGGCTGGTTCGGGTTGACCAGCGCATCGGCCTGCGGCAGTTCATCGCCGGGCAAGTGGTGGTCAGTGATCAAGACCTTGAGCCCGGCCTTTTTCGCCGCGGCCACGCCTTCGACGCTGGAGATGCCGTTGTCGACGGTGATCAACAACTGCGGCTCGCGGGTCAGGGCGACTTCGACGATTTCCGGGGTCAGGCCATAGCCGTACTCAAAGCGGTTCGGCACCAGATAATCGACATGCGCCGCACCCAGCAGACGCAAGCCGAGCACGCCGACCGTACTGGCGGTCGCGCCATCGGCGTCGAAGTCACCGACGATCAGAATCCGCTGACGCTGCTCCAGCGCCGTCACCAGCAGATCCACCGCCGCCTCGATGCCCTTGAGCTGCTGGAACGGAATCAGCCGCGCCAGACTTTTATCCAGCTCCGCCTCGGACTGCACGCCCCGCGCGGCGTACAAACGCGTCAGCAAAGGTGGCAGGTCACCGAGAAACGGCAGCGTGGCAGGCAACGGTCGAGGATCAATACGCATGGGGTAACGGAAACTTCTCTTGAATAGGTGGGATTAATCAGTGAACGACGCAGGATCAGCCGCGTTCACCGGCCAGCCATTCCAGCTGGACTTCGTGCTGACCACGGTCGTCAGTGACGAAAATCGTGCCTTCGCTGATCATCACGTCCCACTTGATGACGCGCGGCATGTCCTTGGCCAGGGTTTCCAGCACCTCTTGCGGCACGGCGGCGATGTTGACGTTTTTCAGGTTCTTCGCCACCGGTACCACTTTGCCTTCCCACACGCGCAGGCTGCCGTAGGCCAGCAGGCTGGTGCGTTCGGTACGACGCGAGCACCAGGTCAGACGATCGGCGTCCGGCTGACCGACTTCGATCCAGTGCAGAACGCGGTCATCCAGGCTTTTTTCCCACAGCGCAGGTTCATCCACGTCCGACAGACCACGGCCAAACGACAGCAGTTCGTTGTACCAGAGGGCGTAGGCCAGCAGCCGCACGGTCATGCGCTCTTCGGTTTCCGAAGGGTGACGGGCGATGGTCTGCTTGACGCTCTCGTAGACGCTACGGTCGAGGTCGGTGAGGTTCAGTTCGAATTTGTACGTGGTAGACGGCTGGGCCATGAACGGGCTTCTTGATACGAGGAAAGTCGGCAAGTCTAACCGATGCCGTAGGCAATCATCGAATTGATGGCGATCAACCTGCGGCGTCTGACAGCCGGCTATGTTAAAACGCTGTATCCGCTCAGCCTTGTCCTACAGGATTCAGTATGCCGTTCGCCAACAAACCGCTCAGCGGTGTGAAAGTCATTGAATTGGGTACGTTGATTGCCGGGCCGTTTGCCTCGCGCATTTGCGGCGAGTTCGGCGCCGAAGTGATCAAGATCGAATCGCCCGACGGCGGCGATCCGCTGCGCAAGTGGCGCAAATTGTATGAAGGCACCTCGCTGTGGTGGTTCGTCCAGGCGCGCAACAAAAAGTCGCTGACGCTGAACCTCAAGCACCCCAAGGGTCTGGCGATCCTGAAAAAACTCCTCAGCGAAGCCGACATCCTGATCGAAAACTTTCGCCCCGGCGTGCTGGAAAAACTCGGGCTGAGCTGGGAAACCCTGCACGCGCTGAATCCGAAACTGGTGATGGTGCGCCTCTCCGGTTTCGGCCAGACCGGGCCGATGAAGGATCAACCGGGCTTCGGCGCGGTCGGCGAGTCCATGGGTGGCTTGCGCTATATCACCGGTTTCGACGACCGGCCACCGGTGCGCACCGGGATTTCCATCGGCGATTCGATTGCCGCGCTGTGGGGCGTGATCGGCGCGCTGATGGCGCTGCGTCATCGCGAGGTCAACGGCGGTCTCGGCCAAGTGGTCGATGTCGCGCTGTACGAGGCGATTTTCGCCATGATGGAAAGCATGGTGCCGGAGTTCGACGTGTTCGGTTTCATCCGCGAGCGCACCGGCAACATCATGCCGGGCATCACGCCGTCATCGATCCACACCAGCGCCGACGGCAAACACGTGCAGATCGGTGCCAATGGCGACGCGATCTTCAAGCGCTTCATGCTGATCATCGGTCGTGAAGATCTGGCCAACGACCCGACGCTGGCGAGCAACGATGGGCGTGATAATCGTCGCGACGAGTTGTATGGCGTGATCGACCGCTGGGTCAATTCGCTGCCGCTGCAAAATGTGCTCGACCTGCTCAATCAGGCGGATGTACCCGCCAGCCGGATCTTCAGTGCCGAAGACATGTTCAGCGATCCGCAGTACCTCGCCCGGGAAATGTTCCTGCAGGCGAAACTGCCGGACGGCAAGCCTTTCAAGATGCCGGGCATCGTGCCGAAACTCTCTGATACACCGGGCACTTCCGAATGGGTCGGGCCGCAGCTCGGTGAACACAATGCGCAGGTACTCCACGATCTTGGCTACGACGAACAGCAGATCGCCCGACTGCGCGCAGACGGAGCCATTTAACCTGAAACATCACCGGACATCGGACGCCAACCGCGCCCACCACTGGTGGACGTGGCGGCTGTTCGGCCTGTTGTTTCTGCTGATTCTGCCCGCCTGGGCGCAGGCAAAACCGACGCTGATCTGGTTACTGCGCGATCTGCCGCCCCTGACCATCTTCGAAGGCCCGAAAAAGGGCCAGGGCGTCATCGACCAACTGCTGCCGATGTTGATCGCCGGCATGCCGCAATACGAACACACGCTGATGCGGGTCAATCGCGCCCGCGGCATGCAGATGCTGCACGAGCCGTCCTTCACCTGCGACCCCTCGCTGATCTGGAGCAAGGAGCGCACGCAATGGATCACTTTCTCTATCCCGGCGTTTCGCGCTGTCAGCAATGGTCTGGTGGTGCGACAGAAAGATCGCGACGTACTGGCACCTTACCTGGTCGATGGCGAAGTCGATCTGACGGCATTTCTGGCCAATGGCGAAATCAAGGTCGGGGTCGTCGCAGAGCGCAGTTACGGCGAATTTCTCGACAATCTGCTCAAGCAGGCACCCGGCGGTGCACTGACGCCGCATTATGGCAACGACGCCCTGAGCAGCCTGCTGTCGATGCAGCGTCTGGGGCGTCTGCAAGTGGTTTTGGGTTACTGGCCGGAGATCCGCTATCAGGCGCAGCAGGCGCAAATTGCCGAAGATGAATTGGTGTTCTACCCGATTCGCGGCACCGGCAAATATCTGTCTGGCTATGTCGGATGTTCCGATACGCCCCAGGGCCGTCAGGCGATCAGCGAGATCAACCAACTGCTGCGTACCCTGCCCCATGCGCAACTTGACCAGTTGTACGCCGACTGGCTGGATCCCGAGATGCGCACGGATTACCTGCAACAGGCGCGGATGTTTTTCGAGCAGCAGACCGCGCAATAAAACCTGCGGGCAAAAGAAACCCCGAGAAGTGGGGAGACGACTCGGGGTTAAACGTGGTCTACATAAAGACCC
This sequence comes from Pseudomonas sp. 14P5.3.2, assembly GCF_057799175.1. Classification (NCBI taxonomy): domain Bacteria; kingdom Pseudomonadati; phylum Pseudomonadota; class Gammaproteobacteria; order Pseudomonadales; family Pseudomonadaceae; genus Pseudomonas; species Pseudomonas sp. 14P5.3.2. The sequence continues at coordinate 29,658 of NZ_JBYOKU010000029.1, forward strand.
GTAGCAGCAAGCGACAAGCACCGGAGCACAATGCTTGATCCTGCTGTTATGGGGTCTGACTGACGGGAGTGCAGGAAGGTTCCCACAAAAAATATTTCATCTTTACAGTGCCGCGCGCTTATCCAGCGCTGCATTGCGCAAAGCCGCGATCACACAGGGCTCCAGTCGACCTTCGACGATCAGCACATCACGATGCAGACCGTCGACCACATCGGTCAGCAGGCGCTTGTCGGTCAATTGCGCCTGATTGAATTCGCGCTCCACCACGATGGCCCCGTTGCTGTTCTTCAGCGTCACCAGGCATTCGCCATGTGCGCCACACGGAGTCAACGTGACCTGGTACGGGCTCAGAGCCTCACCGAGCAATAGACTGATACTTTCCATCTCGATCTCCACTCAATAGTCCGAAAACATTGTGCCTGGGGCGTGTTCACAATAAATGACCACCCGCCCGAGAAGAAAGTTCTGAATACCGCGCTGCTCCCGGAGCAGTTAGCGGTCTGTCAAAGAATGCACGGTGAAGATGACAGAAACAAAACCGTCGGTTCAGGCACCCGACGGATGGGCTGCCGTTTGCAGGTAGCTGTCCAGCAACCCGCGCATCAGTACCGCCGAGACCGGCGTCTGCAAGCGCCCCAGCAGCTTCAGGTCCTGAGCGTGCAGCATGCTTTCGAGATCGCTCAGCAGACCCGCTGCCATCCGCCCCAGCAGGATGACGGCGCTGGCCTCCCGTCGGGCCGCCAGATGCCGGATCAGTGCCAGGCCTTCCCCGCCTTCCAGTTGCGGATCGCAGATCGCGATGTCGACCCGGGTACGACGCTCCAGCGAACAGCGCGCCGAAGCCAGCGACGGCGCCGTCAGTACGTCATAGATGCCGACCGCGTTGAGCATCTGGTGCAACGCCATCATTCGATAAGGATCAGGTTCTAGAATCAGGACTTTGAGCGAGCGCATGGGCGACCTCGGAAACGGCAATCGCGGACTTGTCCGCAGTTGCCGCCCACTTTAGGGCAGCCTCCTTCAGTCCCCCATCGGAAAAGGAGGCGCGTGACATAGGAAATTTCCCTGTATCACTGCGATGTCATACCGCTGTTGCGTCGCGCTGGGTGATGTCCGTCCAGCCGCCGAGCAGGCCTCGCAATTCGCCTTTCGCGCTGTAGAACGGCACGGTCCACTGGTAGATTTCCCGATTGCCATTATTGAATTGCAGGCGGCGTCTGCTGAAGCGGGTTCTGCGTGTCCTCAACTGAATCATGAACTCATCATGCAGCATCCCGGCGGTAGCTCGCGGCAGCGCATCGACGTCGATCAAGCGGCATCCTTTCACCTGTTCAAAGCGGATCGACAACGCCTCTTCATAACTTTTGTTGCACAGAATCAGGCGCCCCTCCAGGTCACGAACGAACACCGGATCAGGCATGGCATCAATCAACGCACGCTGGAACACCAACTGATCGCCGAGTTCGCTTTGCACGTCTCGATGCTGTTTGATCACGGCCGCCATTCGCCGATTCCATAGCAGCGACATCACACAAAAGCCCCCGACCAGAACCACGCCCCAGCAGCTCGAGCGGAGCCAGTGCTGCCAACCGGCGGCGGCCGGCTTCGGGCCGATGCCGCCCAGCCATTTCAGGCGAATGGCTCGTAGCTCTGAGGCCGGGAATGCTTCCAGGGCCTTGTTCAGAATGCTCAGTAATTGCGGCTGGCCTCTGCGCACCGCCAGAAGATCGGCCTCCCACTTGCCCTCCAGCAGTTCGCCGACCTTCAGCAGGCCCGAAGGGTAGAGTTGCGCGCCGATTTCGTTTTCGATGGTGGCATAGGCTTCGCCGCTTTCGACCAACGCCCGCGCCTCGGCATAGGTTTTGACCGACCGTAATTCGATGGACGGATAATCGCGCCGGATCATCCCCTCCAGCGCGTGCCGGCCAGGTAATACCAGCACCCGTTTGGCCAACTGCTCCAACGAATGCAGCCCGGGTTCGCCGGTACGGCCGACAAACACCCAGCCGGCACCGCCAAAGGCATGGCTGAAATCCAGACTCGATCTGCGCTCGTCATTCATCGCCAGGGTCGTGCTCATGTCCGCTGCACCGGTTTCCAGGCGCTCGAGCATCTGCGCGGTCGAGAAGGATTCCCGGTAGATGAACTGTAATCCGGTCATGGCACTGATGCGTTTGAGCACATCACTGTTAAGGCCACTCCAGTGACCGTGCTCATCCAGGAACAGGTACAACGGGTATTGCTCCGCTGCCACGATCACCGTCGGGTTATCCCGGATCCATTGCAGCTCTTCCTCATCCAGCACCACGGTGCCAATGTTCAACTGCTCTTCATCATGCGCCAGGTGCGCCGCCGCGCCCACGCGCCAACCCCACAACAGGCACAACAGAAGTACCCGCTTCAGGGTGTGTTTCCATCCTCTTTCAAACAGCATTGCCACTTCCTTCGTGATCGACTCACCCGTCCTTCATGGGCGAAAACCCGAGCAGTGTGGCAGCAGAAACAAAAAAGCCCGTCAGGAGACGGGCTTCAAAATGTGACAGCTTTTTCGACTTACAGCGGCTTGCCGCGGTTGCCATGCTGGCTGACAAAGGCCTGTACGGCTTTCAGTTCGTTTGGCAAAACAGTGCAGCGCTCGTTTCGCTCAAACAAATCAGAAAGATGTGCAGGCAGTTCGAGAGCTTTTCCTACACCTGCTTTCTCTACGGCATCCGGGAACTTCACCGGATGCGCCGTGCCCAGGATCACCATCGGGATGTCCAGACTGCGACGGCATTCGCGTGCGGCCTTGACGCCGATGGCGGTGTGCGGATCCAGCACTTCGCCGCACTGCGCGTAGACTTCGGCAATGGTTTCGCAGGTTTGCGCATCGTCCACAGCCAGCGAGTCGAACAGCTTGCGGGCTTCAGTCCAGCGCTCTTGCTCAACGCTGAAACCGCCACCCTGCTTGAACGAATCCATCAAACCGGCAATCGCCGCACCGTTGCGACCGTGCAGGTCGAACAGCAGGCGTTCAAAGTTGGACGAAACCATGATGTCCATCGACGGCGACAGCGTGGCGTGCAGGGTTTCCTTGACGTACTGGTTGCCGCTCATGAAGCGGTGCAGGATGTCGTTGCGGTTGGTGGCGACGATCAACTGGTTGATCGGCAGGCCCATGTTGCGTGCCAGGTAACCGGCGAAGATGTCGCCGAAGTTGCCGGTCGGTACCGAGAACGCCACCGAACGTGCCGGGCCGCCCAACTGCAGGGCTGCGTGGAAGTAGTAAACGATCTGGGCCATGATCCGCGCCCAGTTGATCGAGTTCACCGCGACCAGGCGCGTGCCCTTGAGGAAGCTCTGGTCGGCGAAGCTGTTCTTGACCATTTCCTGGCAGTCATCGAAGTTGCCTTCGATGGCGATGTTGTGGATGTTCTCACCGAGGATGGTGGTCATCTGCCGACGCTGCACTTCGGACACACGGTTGTGCGGGTGCAGGATGAAGATGTCGACGTTTTCGCAGTGCTTGCAGCCTTCGATGGCGGCCGAACCGGTGTCACCCGAGGTGGCGCCGACGATCACCACGCGCTCGCCGCGCTTTTCCAGCACGTAATCGAGCAGCCGACCGAGCAGCTGCAGGGCGAAGTCCTTGAACGCCAGGGTCGGGCCGTGGAACAGCTCGAGCACCCATTCGTTGCCGTTCAGCTGACGCAGCGGCGCAACGGCGCTGTGCGAGAACACACCGTAGGTTTCTTCGAGGATCTTTTTGAAATCGGCGTCAGGAATGCTGCCGGTGACGAACGGGCGCATTACGCGGAAAGCCAGCTCGTGATACGGCAGGCCGGCCCAGGAGGCGATTTCTTCCTGGGTGAAACGTGGCAGGTTTTCCGGGACGTACAGACCGCCGTCAGTGGCGAGACCGGCCAGCAGGACGTCTTCGAAATTCAGGGCCGGTGCCTGGCCGCGGGTACTGATATAACGCATGTTTTCAAACCTTCGGTTTGAGCTGCGAGCTTCAAGCTTCAAGCTGCAAGCTGAGTGTCACTGGCCTCTAGCTTGCCGCTTGCCGCTCGTAGCTTGCCGCTGCTTAGTTAAGGTGCTCGACGCGGATCCGCACAACCGGACCGTTGACGCCGGCCAAGGCTTCCAGAGCGGCAATCGCATCGTTCATATGCTGTTCCAGCACGCGGTGGGTCAGCAGGATCATCGGCACCAGACCGTCGTGTTCCTCGACTTCCTTCTGCATGATCGACTCGATGTTGATGCCGCGCTCCGAGAGGATGCTCGCCACCTGGGCCAGTACGCCCGGATGGTCCTTGGCCTGGATGCGCAGGTAGTAGGCGCTTTCGCAGGCTTCGATCGGCAGGATCGGATGCGCCGACAGCGAGTCCGGCTGGAAGGCCAGGTGCGGCACGCGGTTTTCCGGATCGGACGTCATGGCGCGAACCACGTCCACCAGGTCGGCGATCACCGACGAAGCGGTCGGCTCCATGCCCGCACCGGCACCGTAGAACAGCGTCGAACCGGCAGCGTCACCGTTGACCATCACGGCGTTCATCACGCCGTTGACGTTGGCGATCAGACGATCCGCCGGGATCAGCGTCGGGTGTACACGCAACTCGATGCCGGCCGCAGTGCTGCGCGCCACGCCGAGGTGCTTGATGCGGTAGCCCAGCGCTTCGGCGTAGTTCACGTCAGCGGTGGTCAGTTTGGTGATGCCTTCGGTGTAAGCCTTGTCGAATTGCAGCGGAATGCCGAACGCGATCGAAGCCAGAATCGTCAGCTTGTGCGCTGCGTCGATGCCTTCGACGTCGAAGGTCGGATCGGCTTCGGCGTAGCCCAGCGCTTGCGCTTCGGCCAGCACGTCTTCGAAGGTGCGACCCTTCTCGCGCATTTCGGTGAGGATGAAGTTGCCGGTGCCGTTGATGATCCCGGCGACCCAGTTGATGCGGTTGGCGGACAGGCCTTCACGGATCGCCTTGATCACCGGAATGCCACCGGCCACGGCCGCTTCGAACGCCACGATCACGCCTTTCTCGCGTGCCTTGGCGAAAATTTCATTACCGTGAACGGCAATCAGTGCCTTGTTCGCGGTGACCACATGCTTGCCATTCTCGATGGCCTTGAGTACCAGCTCGCGGGCAACGGTGTAGCCGCCCATCAGCTCTATGACGATGTCGATCTCAGGGTTCGTGGCCACTTCGAAGACATCGTTGGTAATCGCAATACCGGTCGTCTGGAACTGAGGCTTTGGCGTGCGCGTGGCAATTTGTGCCACTTCGATCCCACGCCCGGCACGACGAGCAATTTCCTCGGCGTTGCGCTGAAGTACGTTGAAGGTACCGCCACCGACGGTCCCTAACCCACAGATGCCTACTTTGACCGGATTCACTGTGAACTCCCCATGAAACGGCCGACGCAAGGTCGGCCGGAAAACAACCGCGTGTTCGCGGCTCTCTATTAATGGCCCGGCGAAGTTACCGCCGGACCATGATCGTCAAAGGCTGACCGTGACGATGCGAATTACTTGGCGCCCAGCGCCAGTTTGGCGACTTGTGGCGCCGGCTGGTAGCCCGGAATGACCTGTCCGTCGGCCAAAACGATGGCCGGTGTACCGTTCACGCCGATCGACTGACCCAAAGCGAATTGCTTGGAAACCGGGTTATCGCACTTGGCGGCCTTGATTTCCTTGCCATCGACCATTTTGTCCATGGCCGCTTTCTTGTCTGCCGAGCACCAGACCGCTTGCAACTGCTCGTCACCCGGCGAGCCGAGGCCCTGACGCGGAAACGCTACGTAACGCACTTCGATGCCGCGCTTGTTCAGCTCAGGCACTTCGGCGTGCAGCTTGTGGCAGTACGGGCAGGTGGTGTCGGTGAACACGGTGATGTGCGATTTGGTCTCGCCCACGGCCGGATACACCACGGTTTCGGCCACCGGAATGGCATTGATCAGTTTGGAAATGCCCGCGCGCTCGGCTTTCTCGGTCAGGTTGACCGGCTTGCCGTCCTTGAGCTGGAACAGGTAGCCCTGAACGATGTACTGGCCGTCGGCGCTGGCGTACAGCACGCGGCTGCCCTTGAGCTTGACTTCATACATGCCCGGCAGCGGGCTGGCGCTGATGCTTTCTACCGGAACCTCGAGTTCGAGTTTTTCCAGGCTTTGACGAATGGCTTTGTCGGCCGCGTCATCGGCGACGGCAAAGGTGCTGACCAACGCAATGGCGGCGGCGGCGAAAATCTGGGTCAGACGCATGAGAACTCCTGAAGGCGGACAAATGAAACGGTCAGAACGCCCGAGCCGGAACACCGGGTCATAACCGTCCATCGTGCAAACCGGCAAAGCCTACCACATAAGGCTCGCATGGCCGAATGCGCCTGTCGCCAGAGATTGTGGGCGACGCAAACCCTGTGGGAGCGGGCTTGCTCGCGAAGGCGTCTTGGCAGGCGACAAATATCTCTTCTGTGACGGCCTCTTCGCGAGCAAGCCCGCTCCCACAGATTTTTCATTAGCCTCTTGGGTGATGTTTGGCGTGCAGGTCCTGCAAGCGCGCACGCGCCACATGGGTGTAAATCTGCGTGGTCGACAAATCACTGTGCCCCAGCAGCATCTGCACCACCCGCAGGTCGGCGCCGTGGTTGAGCAGGTGCGTGGCGAACGCATGACGCAGGGTGTGCGGCGACAGCGATTTGCCGATCCCGGCGACCTTGGCCCAATGCTTGATGCGGTGCCAGAAGGTCTGGCGGGTCATCTGCTCGCCGCGCTGGCTGGGGAACAGCACATCGCTGGGGCGCCCGCCGAGCAGCTCGCTGCGGCCATCGCGCATATAGCGCTCGATCCAGACAATCGCCTCTTCGCCCATCGGCACCAGCCGCTCCTTGCTGCCCTTGCCCATCACCCGCAACACGCCCTGACGCAGATTGACTTGCTCCAGCGTCAGGCTCACCAGTTCGGTCACGCGCAGCCCGCAGGCGTACAACACTTCAAGCATGGCGCGGTCACGCTGGCCGATGGCTTCGCTCAGATCAGGCGCTTTGAGCAACGCTTCGACGTCAGCTTCCGACAACGATTTGGGCAGCGGCCTGCCCAGTTGCGGCATGTCGACGCGCAAGGTCGGATCGACCGTAATCAGTTTTTCCCGCAGCAGATAGCGATAAAAGCCACGCACACCGGAAAGAAATCTGGCGGTGGAACGGGGTTTGTAATTCTGCTCCAGGCGCCAGGACAGGTGATCGAGGATCAACTCGCGACCGGCATTGATCAGCTCGAGGTTTTTCTCCTGCAGCCAGCCGTTGAACAGCGCCAGATCGCTGCGGTAGGCGCCGCGGGTGTTGTCGGACAGACCTTTTTCCAGCCACAGGGCGTCGAGGAATTGGTCAATCAGTGGATGGTCGATGGCAGGCATGGGCGCTCAAGACACGCAACCTCCAGGGCTGCGCGCAAATGTAGAGTGAACTGTAGGAATGGCCGCTAGTCTTTCATAGCCCGCAATTTCAAGGAACAGGGAGCTTCAATGAACGAGCAGCAAATTCTCTTGGCATTTGGCGGGATCGGCGCCGCTGCGCTGGGTTGCCAGTGGCTGGCGTGGCGCCTGAAGCTGCCGGCGATTCTGTTTCTGTTGCTGACCGGGATTCTCGCAGGCCCGGTACTGGGCTGGCTCGATCCGCAAGAAATGTTCGGCCCGCTGCTGATGCCGCTGGTGTCGCTGGCGGTGGCGTTGATCCTGTTTGAGGGCAGCCTGACCCTGCATCTGTCGGAATGGCGCGAAATCGGCAGCGTCGTGCATCGGCTGGTGACCCTCGGCGCACTCACGACCTGGGTGGTGATTGCCGTCGCGACCCATTTCCTGCTCGGCTTCGACTGGTTGCTGGCGATTCTGTTCGGCAGCCTGACGCTGGTGACCGGGCCGACGGTGATCGTGCCGATGTTGCGGGTGGTGCGGCCGAAAGCTTCGATCGCCAACATCCTGCGCTGGGAAGGCATTGTCATCGACCCGATCGGCGCCCTGCTCGCGGTGGTGGTCTACAGCTTCATCATCGCCCGGTCCGAGGGCAACGGCCTCGAACAGAGTCTGCTGACCTTCGGCGGCGTGATTGTCTGCGGCAGCGTATTCGGGGTGGTCGGCGGCTGGGTGCTGGGCACCGTCATCCGTCGCCAATGGCTGCCCGAATACCTGCACAACCTCGCCTCGCTGGCGGCGGTGTTGGGGATCTTCATTGCGTCCAACCAGGTGATGCATGAGTCCGGCCTGCTCGCGGTGACGCTGATGGGCATGTGGCTGGCGAACATGAAGGGCGTGGATGTGCGGCACATCCTGCACTTCAAGGAAAACCTCAGCGTGCTGCTGATTTCCGGGTTGTTCATCCTGCTCGCGGCGCGACTGGATCTGCATGCCTTGATCGGCCTCGGGCCGTTGGTGCTGATTCTGCTGCTGGTGATTCAGTTGATCGCGCGCCCGTTGAACGTGCTGTTGAGCACCGCCGGCTCCAGCCTGAGCTGGCGTGAACGCGCCCTACTGTGCTGGATCGCCCCGCGCGGGATCGTGGCGGCGGCGGTCTCGGCGATTTTCGCGATTCGCCTGGATCAGGCCGGGCACGAAGGTGCGCTGCTACTGGTGCCACTGACCTTCGCGGTGATCATCGGCACCGTGGTGCTGCAAAGCGCAACAGCACGCCCCTTGGCGCGCTTGCTGAACGTGGCCGAACCGGCGCCGAGCGGCTTCCTGATCGTCGGCGCCAACGGCCCGGCGCGTCTGTTGGGCAAGTCGTTGCAGCAATTGGGCAGCCGGGTGCTGTTGACCGATTCGAGCTGGGAGAACATTCGTGCGGCGCGCATGGAGGGGTTGCCGACGTACTTTGGTAACCCGGCTTCGCAGCATGCCGATGCGCACCTGGATCTGGTGGGGTTGGGGCACTTGTTGGCGCTGTCGCCTTCAGGCGAGCTGAATACCTTGGCGGCGATGCGCTTTCGCCATGACTTCGGTCATCAACGGCTGTTTGGCCTGGCCAGCGGTCAGGAAAGTCGTCGCAGCGACAAGCACCGGGCGAGTCTCGAGCATCGTGGCAATCAGCTGGGGAGCGAGGCGCTGACCTATGCCAAGCTGGCCAGTCTGATCAGCAACGGTGCCGAGGTTTACAGCACAACGCTGACGGACGGTTTTGGCTGGGAGGACTACCAGGCATTGCATGGCAGTCGGGCGACCCTGCTGTTCATGCGCGATGACAGCGGGTGGGTGCATGTGGTGACGCCGGAGACTGCTTTGAAACCGGGATCCGGGTGGACGTTGTTGGCGTTGATTCAGCCTGAGAGCAGCGGCGCCTGATAAATCGAATCGCGAGCAGGCTCACTCCTACAGTGTCCGCGTCGTACATAAAGGTGCGAACGACACAAACACTGTAGGAGTGAGCCTGCTCGCGATAGCCGCAACTCGGTTTCAGATCAGGCAGGAAATCCGGGCAGCACCGGCACCGGCCGCTTGTCATCATCAATAGCGACAAAGCTGAACTGCCCATGAATCGCCTTCTCGCGGCCATCGCAACTCATGCTCTCAACAAACACTTCCACCTCGACCTTGAGGCTGGTGTTACCCACTTTGATCACCCTGCCCACCAGTTCGACGATGGAGCCGGCCGGTATCGCGTGATTGAAGTCGATGCGGTCGGTGGACACGGTCACCAGCGGCAAACGGCAGAAACGCGTAGCGGTGATGAACGACACTTCATCCATCCACGCCAGCGCGGTGCCGCCGAACAGGGTGTTGTGGTGGTTGGTGGTCGGCGGGAAGACGGCTTTGGTCACGCGGGTCACCGAGAGTTCGGTGCGGCGCTGGATTTCCTGGTCGCGGGTGGTCATGGGTTATTGCTCGTAAATCGCGGGCTCCCGAATACAAAGCAAGATCAAAAGATCGCAGCCTTCGGCAGCTCCTACAGGGGGACGGGTTAAATTGCAGACAACAAAAAAGCAGCCCGTAGGCTGCTTTTTTCTGCATCGGAAGCTGGACTTAAGCCAGTTTTTCCTTGATGCGAGCTGCTTTACCCGACAGGTCGCGCAGGTAGTACAGCTTGGCTTTACGTACGTCACCGCGACGTTTAACAGCCATGCTGTCGATCTGCGGGGAGTAGGTCTGGAAAGTACGTTCTACGCCAACACCGTTGGAGATTTTACGAACGGTGAACGCACTGTTCACGCCGCGGTTACGCTTGGCGATTACAACGCCTTCGAACGCTTGCAGACGGGAACGATCGCCTTCCTTCACTTTCACCTGAACGACAATGGTGTCGCCTGGGGCAAAGGTAGGGATTTCTTTGGTCATCTGCTCTGCTTCGAGTGCAAGGATGATTTTGTTGGTCATGCTGTGCTCCTAAGGTAAATCAACTGATCTACCATCGATACGTTGTTAACTATCGTCCCGCTCGCGGATGTATTCCTCGAGCAGCTTCTTCTCTTCTCCAGAAAGCGAGCGGCTTTCCAGAAGATCGGCGCGTCGTTCATAGGTCCTACCAAGGGACTGCTGTAAACGCCAACGCCGGATATGCGCGTGATTGCCACTTAGCAACACGTCGGGAACACGCTGATCCGCATACACCTCAGGTCGGGTGTAGTGCGGGCAATCCAGCAGACCATCCGTAAAGGAATCTTCCTCAGCGGAATCCGCATGCCCTAAAGCTCCGGGCAGCAGTCGTGTAACCGCATCGATCATGACCATGGCCGGCAGCTCGCCGCCAGACAGTACATAGTCACCAATCGACCACTCTTCATCGACATGAGCCTCAATAAAGCGCTCGTCAATGCCTTCATAGCGGCCGGCAATCAGGATCAATGCATCCGATTTTGCCAACTCGCGTACCGCCGACTGAGTCAGTTGACGGCCTTGGGGGGACAGGTAAATCACCTTCGCCGCCTCCCCGGCTGCTGCCTTGGCCTGAACCAGAGCATCTTCCAGGGGCTTGATCTTCATCACCATGCCCGGACCACCGCCAAACGGGCGATCGTCCACAGTGTGATGCCGATCCGTCGTGTAATCCCGCGGATTCCAACAGGTCAGCTGCAACAGCCCCTGTTTGACCGCACGACTGGTAATGCCGTACTCACTGATGGCCGAGAACATCTCGGGGAACAGCGTAATGACGTCTACGCGCAGGCTGGCCATTGCTTAGAAGTCCGCGTCCCATTCCACCCGCATCACGCCTGCATCCAGGTCGATGGCCAGCACGCATTGCTCTGTATAGGGCAACAACCGCTCGCGATCATCCAGGCTGCCCGCGCAGGGCTTGACCACCAATACATCGTTCGCGCCGGTCTCCAACAGGTGATCAACCTTGCCGAACAATTGCTCGTCCTGGTTGATGACGCTCAGACCCTGCAACTGGTACCAGTAGTACTCGTCGCCTGTCAGGTTGGGCAAAAGGCTTCGCGAGATGCAGATCTCATAACCGCTCAGAAGACGGGCTTCATCGCGATCGTCGAGGCCTTTGAGCTTGGCAACCAGATCCTTTTGAGTGGATCGGCCGCTGACCAGCTCGACCTGTTTCACCACGCCTTCGCGCCGAAGCGTCCAGTTGCGGTAGTCCAACAGGTTTTCAATCGGATCGGTAAAGGAAAAGACCTTCACCTCGCCGCGAACGCCGTGAACCGAAAAAATCTTGCCGACAACGATCAGGTCATCAGCTTTTTCTGGCGTCGCGCTCATACTGCTCAGGCTGCAGCCTTGGCAGATTCCTTCAGCAACTGAGCAACACGCTCAGAAGGCTGTGCACCAACGCTCAGCCAGTAGGCTACGCGCTCTTGGTTCACGGACAGACGGATTTCCTGACCACGGGCAACAGGGTTGAAGAAGCCAACCTGTTCTTTGTGGGAGCCGTCACGCGGGTTACGCGAGTCGGTTACGGTCAGGTGGTAAAACGGGCGCTTTTTGGAGCCGCCAAGGGCAAGACGGATTGTTAGCATGTGAACATCGTTCCTGTAGTCGGTGCTGCAAATCTAAATGCACAGCGGGCATGGGTGCCCGAAAGGCCGCATATTCTAAGGAATATCCGGACTTTTGCAAATGACTTTTTCCGGCGCCTATGGCATGCCGTGCGGATTTGCATATAGAGCCGTCGATGAAAACGGCCAGTCAGCTCCCGCCGAGTGCGGGTTTGCTGTTGATCCTGCGTCCTTGCAGGGTCTGCGCCGGTGCGACGACCGGCGAAGTCTTGGTGTCCTGAATCACATTTTCGGCATGCCGCCGCCGGGCAACATACCGCCCATGCCGCGCATCATTTTCGCCATTCCGCCTTTGGCGGTGAATTTCTTCATCATCTTCTGCATCTGCTTGTGCTGCTTGATCAAGCGGCCGATGTCCTGCACCTGAGTGCCGGAACCCATGGCGATCCGGCGCTTGCGCGAACCGCTGATCAGCTCAGGGTCGCGGCGCTCGGCCGGGGTCATGGAATTGATGATGGCTTCCATCTGCTTGAACTGCTTCTCTGCCGCGTTCTGGGCATTGCCCATCTGCGACAGGTTGACGCCGCCGATGCTCGGCAGTTTGTCCATGAGCCCGCCGAGGCCGCCCATGTTCTTCATCTGTTGCAGCTGATCGCGGAAGTCTTCGAGGTCGAAGCCCTTGCCCTTCTTCAGCTTCTTGGCCAGTTTGTCGGCCTTGTCCTTGTCGAGGGTCGCTTCAGCCTGTTCGATCAGGCTGAGCACGTCGCCCATGCCGAGGATCCGCGAAGCGATACGCTCAGGGTGGAACGGATCGAGCGCTTCGCTCTTCTCGCCCATACCGATGAACTTGATCGGCTTGCCGGTGATCGCGCGTACCGACAGTGCGGCACCACCACGGGCATCGCCGTCGACCTTGGTCAGGATCACACCGGTCAGCGGCAGCGCATCACCGAAGGCCTTGGCCGTGTTGGCCGCGTCCTGACCGGTCATGGCATCGACCACGAACAGGGTTTCGACCGGGTTGATCGCGGCGTGCAGCGCCTTGATCTCGCCCATCATCTCTTCGTCGATGTGCAGACGACCGGCGGTATCGACGATGACCACGTCGATGAATTTCAGTTTTGCTTCTTTAATAGCAGCGGTCGCGATGTCGACCGGCTTCTGGCTCAGGTCGGACGGGAAGAACGTCACGCCGATGTCGTTGGCCAGGGTTTCCAGCTGTTTGATAGCCGCAGGACGGTAGATGTCCGCCGACACGACCATCACCGACTTCTTCTTGCGCTCCTTGAGGAAGCGCGCGAGTTTGCCGGCGGTGGTGGTTTTACCGGCACCCTGCAGACCGGCCATCAGAATGACGGCGGGCGGCACGGCGCTCAGGTTCAAGTCTTCGTTGGCCGCGCCCATCAGGCTTTCGAGTTCGGCCTGGACGATCTTCACGAACGCCTGGCCCGGCGTCAGGCTGCGCGACACCTCGGTGCCGACAGCGCGCTCCTTGACCGAATTGACGAAGTCCTTGACCACCGGCAGGGCGACGTCGGCTTCGAGCAACGCCATGCGCACTTCGCGCAGGGTGTCTTTGATATTGTCTTCAGTCAGCTTCGCCTTGCCGGTGACATGGCGCAGCGTCTGCGAGAGACGGTCGGTTAAGTTTTCAAACATTGCGCGATCCTTTCAGGCCCTGTGTAGACCGGGATAATGGCGGCCCAGACCGGATTCAACATGTGCTCGGCGAGCCTGCGGCGTGGGCAGGTCGCGGATTATAGCGAAGACTGCGTCGGGCGGACACCTCGCACTTTCGTGGTGTGGCGGTTCTATGCCAAACTCAGCGCCTTTCGGGCCTGCCTAACAGGATTTATGCTCCCCTTGTCACCCAGTTTGCTGACCACGCTCGCCGCCGCTCTCCTTTATGCCGCTGCGACCCTTTATCAGGGCACCCGCCTGGCCTCCGGCGCCAAGGCAAACAAGCGCCTGCTGGTTACGCTCGGCATCTTCGCCGTGCTCGCCCACAGCGCCAGCCTGCTCACTCACCTGCTGACGCCGATCGGCCTGGGCCTGGACTTCTTCAGCGCCGCCAGCCTGATTGCCGCGGCCGTCATCGCTCTGACGCTGCTGGCCTGCTCGCGGATCCCGGTGGAAAACCTTTTGGTGCTGCTGTTTCCGCTCGGCGCGGCCACGGTGCTGCTGGCCCAGTTCGCGCCGGCCGGCACGGTGCAGATCATCGACGAAGAACCTGGCATCCTCGCCCATATCCTGCTGTCGATCCTCGCCTACGGCATGTTCACCATCGCGGTGTTCCAGGCCTTGCTGCTGTTGGTGCAGGATCACCAGCTCAAGCACAAGCATCCGTCGGGCCTGATCAAGAACTTCCCGCCGCTGCAAACCATGGAAAGCCTGTTGTTCGGCTTCCTCTGGGCTGGCTGGACGCTGCTGTCGCTGTCGCTGATCTCCGGCTGGCTGTTCGTCGAGAACCTGTTCGCCCAGCATCTGGTGCACAAGACCTTGTTGGCGTGCCTGGCCTGGATCGTGTTCAGCGTGCTGCTGTGGGGCCGCAATCGCCTCGGCTGGCGTGGCCACAAGGCGATTCGCTGGACTCTCGCCGGTTTCTGCCTGCTGATGTTGGCGTATTTCGGCAGCAAACTGGTTCGTGAATACATCCTGCACATCTGACGGGCGGCATAAATGGACGGTTTGCCCATAGGGCCGATGCTCGCGGTATTTGTCCTGCTGATTTTATGGTCGGGGCTGTTTACTGCCGTCGAAGTCGCTCAGCAGCACCTGCTGGCGCAACGCACGGCCTCGCGTGCCAGCGACAAGCCGCTGGCGAAGCTGAGCTTTCCGCTCGACAGCCTGATCCTGTGCAACACCCTGTGCCGAGCGCTCGCGGTGATCATCGCCACACTGCTGGCGATCTTTCTTTGCGAAGAGAACGGCCCTTGGGCTGCCTGCCTGGGCGCCGGCGCCGTGTTGCTGGTGTTTGCCGATTACTTTCCGCGCAGCGTAGCCCAGCGTTATCCCGATGCGGTGCTGTCGTTCGGCAATACCCTGCTGACCGTTCCACTGAAAATCCTTTACCCGCTGGCCTGGCTGCTGAGCAGCCTCAGCGGTTGGCTGCTGCGCCCCTTCGCGCGCAAGCCCCAAGTGGTCCAGCAGAGCGAAGACGAAGATCCCGCTGAGCACAACGACGACCCGGAACACCCGTCTCGCACACACCCGGTTTCGGGAATCCACGCGTTGGACAACATCACGGTCAACGACATTCTGGTACCGCGCAGCGATGTCGACGGTATCAACCTTGACGACTCGATCGAAGAGATCATCGAACTACTGCGCCAGAACAAGCGCACACGCCTGCCGGTGTTCCACAGCGACATCAACCAGGTCGAAGCGGTGCTCAACACCCGGCAGATCCGCCATCTGCTCAACGATGGCAACCTGACCCGCGAAGCGCTGCTGGCCGCCAGCTACGAACCGTATTTCGTCCCGGAAAGCACCCCGCTGCAACTGCAACTGCTGAACTTCCACAAGCAGCAGCGCCGCTTGGGCATGGTAGTGGACGAGTACGGCGAAGTGCTGGGCATCGTGACCCTGGAAGACATTCTCGAAGAAATCGTCGGCGAATTCGAAAGCGAGCACAGCCTCGACAACCCGCACATCCATCCGCAGCCCGACGGGCGCATGGTGATCGACGGCACCGCGTCGATCCGCGAGTTGAACAAATGCCTGGGCTGGCATTTGCCGAGCGACGGGCCGAAGACCCTTAACGGCCTGGTGACCGAAGCGCTGGAGACCATTCCCGACAGCGCGGTGTGCCTGAAGATCGGCCGCTATCGACTGGAAATTCTCGAAACCGAAGACAACCGGGTGAGCAAGGTGTTGATCTGGCATACGACCTCGGTGCCCGCCAAGGTTTAAGCGCTGTTGTGGCGAGGGAGCTTGCTCCCGCTGGGTTGCGAAGCAGCCCTGGCTTTTGATTTACCCACAGATTCATGCGGCCGCTGCGCGCCCGAGCGGGAGCAAGCTCCCTCGCCACAGAAAGCCCAACGGCTGCGATCCTTTGCTCTTGTTTGATTGTTAGCCCCCTTCCTATAATCGAGCCGCTTACCCAAGCGCCGCCGAGCCCTGTGCTTACCCCGCACGCCAACGGTTTCGGTAATTTTCCGCACCACCCCGACGACTGTTCCTACTCGAAACAGCGCTCGCGCCTGATCCCACATCCCTGGGTGTTCGACCATAATAATTCGCTCCAACGGAGCTCATGACTGTCAGGGATCACCGCATGACGACCAGTACCGCTTACCGCGACACCGCGCCTGCCCAACCGACCAACTCCGCCACCCGCGTGGCGACGGCGAGCTTCATCGGCACCGCCATCGAGTTCTACGACTTCTACGTCTACGCCACTGCCGCCGCACTGGTGATCGGGCCGGTGTTCTTTCCGCAGACGTCCGGCACCGCGCAGATGCTTTCGGCGTTTCTCACCTTCGGCATCGCCTTCCTCGCCCGCCCGCTGGGTTCGGCGCTGTTCGGCCATTTCGGTGACCGCATCGGGCGCAAATCGACACTGGTCGCCTCGTTACTTCTGATGGGCGTGTGCACCACGCTGATCGGCGTGCTGCCGGGTTACGACAGCATTGGCGCCTGGGCACCGATTCTGCTGTGCGTGCTGCGTTTCGGTCAGGGGCTGGGACTGGGTGGCGAATGGGGTGGCGCCGCGTTGCTGGCCACGGAAAATGCGCCCAAGGGCAAACGGGCGTGGTTCGGCATGTTTCCGCAGCTTGGCCCGTCGATTGGGTTTCTCGCGGCCAACGGGCTGTTCCTGACCCTGGCCATGACCCTCAACGACGAGCAGTTCCGCAGCTGGGGCTGGAGGATTCCGTTTCTGCTCAGTGCGGTACTGGTGATGGTCGGCCTGTACGTGCGCCTGAAACTCCACGAAACCCCGGTGTTCGCCAACGCCATTGCCCGTCAGGAACGAGTGAAAGTGCCGCTGGTCGAGCTGTTCAGCCAGTACTGGGCGCCAACCCTGCTCGGCGCGGCGGCGATGGTCGTGTGTTATGCGCTGTTTTACATCTCGACGGTGTTTTCCCTGAGCTACGGCGTATCCACACTGGGTTACAGCCGTGAGACGTTCCTTGGACTATTGTGTTTTGCCGTGCTGTTCATGGCCGCGGCAACGCCATTGTCCGCCTGGGCCAGCGACCGTTACGGGCGCAAACCGGTGCTGATCGTCGGTGGTGTGCTGGCGATCCTGTCCGGATTCCTGATGGAGCCGCTGCTGACGCAAGGTTCGACCTGGGGCGTGGCGCTGTTCCTGTGCATCGAGCTGTTCTTGATGGGCGTGACGTTTGCCCCGATGGGCGCGCTGCTGCCGGAACTGTTTCCGACGCACGTGCGCTATACCGGCGCATCGGCGGCCTACAACCTGGGCGGCATCGTCGGCGCCTCGGCCGCCCCGTTCTTCGCGCAGAAACTGGTGGCGATGGGGGGTTTGAGTTATGTCGGTGGGTATGTGTCGGCGGCAGCGGTGCTCAGCTTGATTGCTGTGCTGTGCCTGAAGGAAACGCGCAATAACGATCTGAATCAGGTTGCCTGACGGAAGATCAAAAGCTTCGCGAGCAAGCTCGCTCCCACAGTGTCCGTGCAGTACACAAAATTTGTGAACACCGCCGAACCTGTGGGAGCGAGCTTGCTCGCGAATGCCGCGCCTCGGTTTACAGCTCTACAACAACAGCCTGAGCAGCCCGGGTCGCCTTGGCACGCGCAGCTTCGATCGACTCATCCCGCGCCAACGCCACGCCCATCCGGCGCTGACCATTGACTTCAGGCTTGCCGAACAGACGCAACGCCGTATCCGGCTCGCTCAATGCAGCGCCAAGGTTGGCGAACGCGGTCTGGGTCGACTGCCCTTCCACCAGAATCACTGCCGAAGCCGAAGGGCCGAACTGACGGATCAGTGGCACCGGCAGACCGAGAATGGCGCGCGCGTGCAGGGCGAACTGCGACAGATCCTGAGAAATCAGGGTCACCAGACCGGTGTCATGCGGGCGCGGCGAGACTTCGCTGAACCACACCTGATCGCCCTTGATGAACAGTTCGACGCCGAACAGACCGCGACCACCCAATGCTTCGGTCACAGCCTTGGCCACGCGCTCGGACTCAGCCAGGGCAATCGGGCTCATGGCCTGCGGCTGCCAGGACTCCTGATAGTCGCCCTTCTCCTGACGGTGACCGACCGGTGCGCAGAACGTGGTGCCGCCGATGTGGCGCACGGTCAGCAGAGTGATTTCGTAGTCGAAATCGATGAAGCCTTCGATGATCACCCGACCTTTGCCGGCGCGACCGCCCTCCTGCGCGTAATCCCAGGCTTTCTGCACGTCATCGGCGCTGCGCAGCAGGCTCTGACCTTTGCCCGACGAACTCATGACCGGTTTGACCACGCACGGGAAACCCAGGTCCTGAACGGCTTTGCTGTAGTCCTCGAAGGTGTCGGCAAAGTGGTACGGCGAGGTCGGCAGGTCCAGTTCTTCAGCGGCCAGACGACGGATGCCTTCGCGGTTCATGGTCAGTTGCGCGGCGCGCGCGGTCGGGATCACAGTGAAGCCTTCGGCTTCCAGCTCGACCAGCGTAGCGGTGGCGATGGCTTCGATTTCCGGCACGATGAAGTGCGGCTTCTCGGCTTCGATGACGGCACGCAAGGCCGCGCCGTCGAGCATGTTGATCACGTGGCTGCGGTGCGCAACCTGCATGGCCGGCGCGTTGGCGTAACGGTCGACGGCAATCACTTCAACGCCCAGGCGTTGCAGCTCGATCACCACTTCCTTGCCCAACTCACCACAGCCACACAGCAATACGCGGGTCGCGGTTGGCGACAATGGAGTTCCGATACGGGTCATCTCAGGTCCTCAAAGAAGCGGATCATCGAGGAAAGCAACGCCAGACGCGCTTTCCATGGGGAGAAAGCGCGGCATTTTACATGAACCGGAGGGTTTGGCTTAGCTGGCGACAGCCTGTTTGCGCTCGCGCCAGGCCATGATCAGCCAAACGGCAGTGACGCCAGCGAACTTCGAGACCAATGCGGTGATGATCACCGGTGGCGTCATCAGGTCGATCATGCCGAAAAAGATGAAGGTATCGAGGGGAATGCTCAGTGCCGAACTGATCCACAAGCGGTCACGCAACGGGCGTTTGGTGACGCTGAACACCAGCCAGTCGATGCACTCGGAGATCGCGAACGCGGTGGCGCTGGCCAAGGCGATCGACGGATCAGAGGTGACGTAGGACAGCACCAGCGCCGCCAGCATCGCCACGATGGCGCCGTGGCCAAAACGGGTTTGCACCATGTCGCGCAACACGAACACCAACCCGCCCCAGGCTGACCAGATGATGTCCAGGTGCGGCGCGGTGGAGAAAGCGAAGTTGATCAGCACGACGCTGCTGATGTAGGCGATGAGGAAAATCATGGGGGCGACCTGTCAAATTGGCGCACAGGTTACTTGAGGCAGAGAGTTCGGCCAAGTCGATCGAAAATTGTATACACCCGCAATGGCAAGCGGCTTACCTGTGGCGAGGGAGCTTGCTCCCGCTGGGCTGCGCAGCAGTCCGTGCTTTCAAGAGCAAAAGAGGGGCCGCTTCGCGACCCAGCGGGAGCAAGCTCCCTCGCCACAAAAGCACTTCAACCAATATCTCAGCGCTTGGCCGGGATCATCCACACCAACCCGCTCGCCTTCGCCCGCTCATGGCACAACCCGAGCACCACCCGCCGCTCGTCGTTGGTCATCCGGCCCCAGCGTGTGATCTCCGCGACCGTACGCTGGCAGCCGGTGCAAATATCGTCCTCATCCAGTGCGCAGATATTCACGCACGGCGAGGCAACGGGTCTTTCAGGCGTGTTCATTCTTCCTGCTCTACCAGGTCACGCGAATAGCGCTGCGAGTTGTGCACATAGTGCGCGGCGCTGGCTTCGAGCATTTTCTTCTGCGGCTCGGTGAGTTCACGCACGACCTTGCCCGGCGAGCCCATCACCAGCGAGCCATCGGGAATTTCCTTGCCTTCGCCGATCAGCGAATTGGCGCCGATGATGCAGTTCTTGCCGATTTTCGCGCCGTTGAGGATCACCGCGTTGATGCCGATCAGGCTGTAGTCGCCGACGGTGCAGCCATGCAGCATGGCGTTGTGACCGATGGTCACGCCGGTGCCGATGGTCAGCGGATAGCCCATATCGGTGTGCATCACGGTGCCATCCTGAACATTGCTGTTCTTGCCGATCAGGATCAGTTCGTTGTCACCGCGCAGCACGGCGTTGAACCAGACGTTGGCGCCCTCTTCAAGTTTGACCTTGCCCACCAGCACGGCATTGGGCGCTACCCAGCTCTGTGGATGGGTGTCGACGCGGGCGTCGCCCAGGCGGTATTTCATCTTGTTTTCCTCAGGGCTCACGAACGGGCCATTCGAGCGATGGCTTCAGGTATTGATAAAACTTTTGGGCGGGTGATGCAGGCTTATCCGTTCGTCATAGAGCAGATTGATCAGCTCGACGATCATGATAGCCGTCAACCCCCAGATCTTGAACTCGCCGTAGCGATAACTCGGCACGTACCAGCTGCGACCCTGGTAGTCGATACGATGCGTGTGTTCGCGCGGGTCTTTGCGGAAGAACTCCAGCGGCACGTTGAATACTGCGGCAATCTCGGCATCGTTGGCCTGGTATTCGACAAAGTCCGGGATCACCCCGACATACGGCGTAACCTTGATGCCATGCAGGGAGATCAGCGGGCTGAGCGGGCCGATGACCTCGACCAGCCCCGGTGGCAGGCCGATTTCTTCCTCGGCTTCGCGCAGGGCGGTAAAAATCAGGTCGGGGTCTTCCGGGTCACGGCGCCCGCCGGGGAAGGCGACTTCGCCACCATGGGTCGAAAGGCCGCTGGCGCGCAGGGTCAGTACCAGCTCGGGCTCGTCACTGCGGGTGATCGGCACCAGAACAGCGGCCTCGGGGAAACGTTTATCGGTCTCCAGCGTGCGCGGTGTGTGGTTGCTTACCCTATGCAGTAGCTCGTCCAGCATGAGTGTTCTCGATCTGTGCCTTACCCTGCATCATGCACCAATCATGGCAGCCGCCCAAGCCCCTCGCCCGGCCATGTCGCGAAACGACAACTTGCCGACCGGCACCGCTGCACGCCAAGATAGGCGCAGCATTCAGGAACCCCAGCATGAAATTTTGCAGCCAGTGCGGCAACCCGGTGACCCAGCGCATTCCCGAAGGCGATTCGCGGCTGCGATTTGTCTGTGACAGCTGTCAGACCATTCACTATCAAAACCCCAATATTGTCGCCGGTTGCGTCGCGACCTGGGGCAGCCAAGTGTTGCTCTGCCGCCGCGCCATCGAGCCCCGTCTCGGCTACTGGACGCTACCCGCCGGTTTCATGGAAAACGGCGAGACCATCGAGCAGGCCGCGATCCGCGAAACCGCCGAGGAAGCCTGCGCCCGGGTGCGCAACCTGAGCATCTATACGCTGATCGATGTGCCACACATCAGCCAGGTGCACGTGTTCTTCCGTGCCGAACTGGCCGATCTGGACTTTGCCGCCGGCCCCGAGAGCCTCGAAGTGCAACTATTCGACGAAGCCGACATCCCGTGGGACGAGCTGGCTTTTCGCACGGTGGGGCGTACTTTAGAATGCTTCTTCGCTGATCGACGGGTCGAGGCGTATCCGGTTCGTTCGGAATCGATTCCACCGTTGGTCCAGCCTGCCATCAGCTGACTCAAAAAAATCAAAGATCAAAAGATCGCAGCCTGCGGCAGCTCCTACACTTAACAATGCGTCACTCTTGGGGAATCGTTTCAATGCGCTGGTTGCTTGCCCTGCTCTGCCTGTCGTTCGTCACCGTGTCCCAAGCGTCATTCGTGACCACCGTGACGCCATCGAATAGCCCCCGGATCGAAAAAATACTGGTGTTCAAATCGGCGCATCAACTGCAATTGATCTCTGACGGCAAGCCACTCAAGACCTATCGCATCTCCCTGGGCAAGGGCGCGAAGAAAGGTCCGAAACTGATTGAGGGCGACAAACGCACCCCGGAAGGTCTGTACTGGATCGACTGGCGCAAGGTCAGCGAAAAATTCAACCTGGCGATGCACATTTCCTACCCGAACATCAGCGATTCGGCCCGCGCCCGCCGCGAAGGC
Source organism: Pseudomonas sp. 14P5.3.2 (assembly GCF_057799175.1). Classification (NCBI taxonomy): domain Bacteria; kingdom Pseudomonadati; phylum Pseudomonadota; class Gammaproteobacteria; order Pseudomonadales; family Pseudomonadaceae; genus Pseudomonas; species Pseudomonas sp. 14P5.3.2. The sequence continues at coordinate 51,745 of NZ_JBYOKU010000029.1, forward strand.
GTCGAGCCTGGCGGAATGATCATGATCCACGGCACGCCCGACACCGAGGACACGCCCGAAGACCTGTTCCACACCCTGGACTGGACCGACGGTTGCATCGCCATGCGCAACATGGACATGCGTGAAGTCTGGGGCCTGGTGCCGGACGGCACGATGATCGAGATCCGTCCTTAACGCCCCACCACTGGTCACCTGAAAAAAAATAAATCAAAAGATCGCAGGCTGCGGCAGCGCCTACAGGGTTGATACCACTTCCCACTGTAGGAGCTGCCGCAGGCTGCGATCTTTTGCTTTCTGCATTCCACCTCTAATACCACTTCAATACATCACACCCGAGACCCGCCATTTCATTGGCCTACAGGCCAATTCCCTGCGTTGACATGGTATTCAAGTGGTATTAATTTCCGCCCCACAAGCGAGCAACAACAATCCTACACTCGCGTCGGAAATGACCTACATGAACGAACTCCAGGCCCTACGCCCAGATGACTCCCAGCCGACACCGCTGTACCTGCAGCTGGCGCGTAATCTGGAGTCGGCGATCCATTCCGGGCAGTGGAAGGCCGAGCAGGCGATGCCTTCCGAGCGCAATCTCAGCGAGCAACTGGGTATCTCCCGGGTCACCGCCCGCAAGGCGCTGGAAGTGCTGCTTGATCAAGGTCTGATCCGCCGCCTGCAAGGTTCCGGCACCTTCATCACGCCCCGTCTGGAACAACCACTGTCGCGCCTCTCGGGCTTCAGCGAAATGCTCCGCCTCAAGGGTTTCGTGCCCAGCTCGCAGTGGCTGGAGCGCGAAATCACCCTGCCGACTCACGAAGAACTGATCCGCCTGAGCCTGTCGCCGAACGACAAGGTGGCGCGCATGAAACGCCTGCGCAAGGCCGACGACACCGTAATGGCCATCGAGATGAGCACCCTGCCCGCCTCGATCATGCCCAAGCCGCAATTGGTCGGCGATTCGCTCTACGAATACCTCGACGGCATCGGCAAACCGATCGTCCGCGCCCTGCAGCACATTCAGGCGATCAACGCCTCGGACGAGTTCGCCGCGCTGGTCGGCATCGCCCCCGGTACCGCCATGCTGCTGATGACCCGGGTCGGCTATCTGGAAGACAACACGCCGATCGAAGTCACCGACACCTATTGCCGCAACGACTACTACGACTTTGTTGCAGAGCTGCGCCGCTAACCGGGCGAAGCCGTCAAACAGCGAGAACCGAAATGTCCGAAGACAACATCCTCACCGCTCACGGCTGGGTTCGCGGCCGGCTGATCCACGAACACGGCAAAGTCGTGTCGATCGAAGGCGTGCCCTGCGATCCAGCCGACAATGACTTGCCCTACCTGCTGCCGGGTTTCATCGACCTGCACGTCCACGGCGGTGGCGGCAAAGACATCATGGAAGGCGCCAGCGCCTTCGAAACCATCACCCGCACACACGTGCGCTTCGGCACCACTTCGCTGCTGGCCACCACCATGACCGCGCCGAGCGCCGAGATCTCCAGCGTGCTGAAAGAGGTCGGCGAGTTCTGCGAACAGCGTCCGCAAGGCGCCGCCCGGGTACTCGGTGTGCATCTCGAAGGCCCGTACATCAACCCCGGCAAACTCGGCGCGCAACCGAACTTCGCCCACACCGCGTTGATGGCCGAAGTCGAGGAATACCTGGCGCTGGCGCCGATCCGGGTGATCACCATCGCTCCGGAAATCGCCGGCCACGACGTGTTGATCCGCGAACTCAGCAGCCGCGGCATTCGCATGCAGATCGGCCACACCCTCGGCAGTTACGAGGAAGGCGTCGCCGCTCTGGAGGCTGGCGCGACCAGTTTTACTCACTTGTACAACGCCATGAGCCCGCTGCATCACCGCGAGCCGGGCATCGTCGGCGCCGCGTTGGCTCACGCCAAATTCGCCGAGCTGATCCCGGATCTGCTGCACGTGCACCCCGGCGCGATCCGCGTGGCCCTGCGATCGATCCCATGCCTGTATTGCGTCACCGATTCGACCGCGGCCGCCGGCATGCCCGACGGTGAATACAAGCTCGGCAGCCACACCGTGACCAAATGCCTGGGCGGCGTGCGCCTGCCCGATGGCACGTTGGCCGGCAGCACCCTGACCATGGATCAGGCCCTGCGCAACCTGGTGAAGATCGGTTTGCCGATCAGCGAGGCCTCGCAGCGTCTGTCGCAATTTCCCGCCGACTACCTCGGCATCACTGAACGCGGGCGCCTGCAACCGGGTGCCTGGGCCGACTGCGTGCGGCTGGATCGCTCACTCACATTGACCGCCGTCATGGTCGAAGGAGAAGACATTGACTTCAAAAATGCTTGAAGAGGCGCTGTCCTCGTTCGAGGCCGTGCAAGCCCAACTGCAACAGCTCGACCCGCAAATGATCGAGATCGCCGGGCGCCTGCGCCGCCAGCCGCCGCAAGTGGCGATGACCGTCGCGCGCGGCAGCTCCGACCACGCGGCGAGCTACTTCGCTTACCTGACCATGCAGCAACTGGGTGTGCCGGTGGCGTCGTTGCCGATGTCGGTGGTGACCATGCAGCAGGCGCCGCTGAAGGTCAGCGGTCAGGTGGCGTTCGCCTTTTCGCAATCGGGGCAGAGCCCGGATCTGGTCAACAGTCTGCGACTGTTGCGCAAGCGTGGCGCCCTCAGTGTGTCGATGGTCAACGCTGCCGATTCGCCGTTGGAAGCCGCATGTGAATTCAGCCTGCCGCTGCTCGCCGGCACCGAAAGCAGCGTCGCCGCGACCAAGAGTTTTATCGCCACCCTGAGCGCCAGTGCCCGCCTGATCGCGCACTGGAAAGAAGACAGCGAACTGCTGGAAGCGCACAACGCCCTGCCCGAAGGCCTGCGCGAAGCGGCGCAGCAGGACTGGAGCGCAGCCATCGAGGCCTTGCGTGGTTGCGAACGCCTGATGGTCATCGGCCGTGGTGCCGGTTTTGCCATCGCCCAAGAGGCCGCGCTGAAGTTCAAGGAAACCTCGGCGATCCAGGCTGAAGCCTTCAGCAGCGCCGAAGTCCGTCACGGCCCGATGGCACTGATCGACGAGCATTACCCGCTGCTGGTGTTCGCCCCGCGCGGTGCCGAACAGGCCGGTCTGATCAGCCTTGCGGCAGAGATGCGTCAACGCGGCGCCCGTGTGCTGCTGGCGGCGCCGGACGACATCCTCGAACGCGACCTGACCCTGAGCCGCGCCGAACACCCGGCCCTTGATCCGATTCTGGCGATCCAGAGCTTCTACGTGATGGCCGCCAACCTGGCCGTGGCCCGAGGCATGGACCCGGATCAGCCGCGCCACCTGAGCAAAGTGACGCGTACGCACTAAGTCCGAATGACTGCACACCTGATGAGACCGAGCCATGCACAACAACAATAAAGAGCTGACCCTCAGCGCCCCGCTCAGCGGCCCGGTGCTCACGCTCGCCAAAGTCCCGGACGCGGTGTTCGCCAGTGGCGCGATGGGCGACGGTATCGCCATCGATCCGCTGAACGACACCCTGTATTCGCCCTGCGCCGGGGTAATCATCCACGTCGCCCGCACCGGCCACGCACTGACCGTGCGTGCCGACAACGGCGCGGAAATCCTCCTGCACCTGGGTCTCGACACCGTTGAACTGAACGGCGAAGGCTTCTCGATGCTGGTCAAGGAAGGTACGCGGGTCAGCAACGGCCAACCGTTGTTGCGCTACGACCTGGACAAGGTCGGCCAGCAGTGCAAAAGCCTGGTCAGCCTGCTGATCCTGACCAACAGCCAGGACTTCCAGGTGCGCCCGATCACGCTCAAACCGGTAAAGGTCGGCGATCCGTTGCTGCATATCGTTGCGCGCAACAGTTCGGTGGCAAATGCTGAAACGCTGGACGGACCCGAGGTTCACGGTCATGTGCTGGTGGCGCATCGCGGCGGCCTGCATGCACGCCCCGCCGCGCTGATTCGGCAGACCGCACAAGGCTTCAAGAGCCAGTCGCAGCTGCACTTCGCTGGTAAGTCGGCGCCGTGCAACAGCCTGATCGGGCTGATGGGACTGGCGGTTGGCGAGCAGGATGAAGTGCAAGTCAGCTGTCAGGGGCCGGACGCCGAAACCGCGCTGCAAGCCTTGCTCAATGCATTGGCGACTGCCCTGCCCGAGGACCATCACGCCGCAGCACCGGTCAGCGCCGCACCGCGCAAACGCCCGGCCGAAGCCGGTGTGCTGCACGGTGTGTGCGCGGCACCGGGACTGGTCGGCGGGCCGCTGTTTCGCTTGAGCGCGATCAGCCTGCCAGTCGATCCCGGCCATCATGATTCAACCGAACAAAGACAACGCCTCGACACCGCCCTCAATCAAGTGCGCAGCGAAATCGACGGCACCCTGGCCGAAGCCAAGCGGCACAAGAATGCCGACGAAGAAGCGATCTTCGCCGCGCACCTGGCACTGCTCGAAGACCCGGCCCTGCTCGACGCTGCGCTGCATGCTATCGACCAAGGCACGGCGGCGACTCACGCCTGGAGCCAGTCGATCGACGTGCAGTGCGAAGTGCTGCAACACACCGGCAGCGCACTGTTGGCCGAACGCGCCAACGACCTGCGCGACCTCAAGCAACGCGTCCTGCGCGCCCTGCTCGGCGAAGCCTGGCATTACGACGTGCCGGCCGGCTCCATTGTCGCTGCGCATGAACTGACGCCGTCGGATCTGCTGCAACTCAGCGCGCAAGGTGTCGCCGGGTTGTGCATGGCCGAGGGCGGCGCGACTTCGCACGTGGCGATTCTGGCGCGCGGCAAAGGTCTGCCGTGCCTGGTTGCACTGGGTGCCGCTTTACTCGATCAAGCACAGGGTCAGTCGGTGGTGCTGGATGCCGATGGCGGACGCCTCGAACTGACGCCGAACGCCGAACGCCTGGCCGAAGTCCAGCAAGCGCAAATCGAACGCCAGCAACGCCGCGACGCGCAACAAGCCAAAGCCCATCTGCCCGCCGAAACCCGCAATGGCGTGGCGATCGAAGTGGTCGCCAACGTTGCCTCCAGCCATGAAGCGGCGGACGCCTTTGCCAATGGTGCCGATGGCGTTGGCCTGCTGCGCACCGAGTTTCTGTTCGTCGACCGGCAGACCGCGCCAGACATCGAAGAGCAGCGCGCCGCCTATCAAGCTGTGCTTGATGCCATGGGTGAGCACTCGGTGATCATCCGTACCATCGACGTCGGCGGCGACAAGCAACTCGACTATCTGCCGCTGCCCGCCGAAGCCAACCCGGTACTCGGCCTGCGCGGCATTCGTCTGGCTCAGGCCCGTCCGGAAATCCTCGATCAGCAACTGCGCGCACTGCTGCAAGTCAGCCCGCTGCGCCGTTGCCGAATCCTGTTGCCGATGGTCACCGAAGTCGACGAACTGCTGCAAATCCGCCAGCGGGTCGATGCGCTGTGCCTGGAGTTGGGCATCAATCAGCGCCCGGAAATCGGCGTGATGATCGAAGTCCCCGCCGCCGCGTTGCAAGCCGAACAACTGGCCGAGCACGCCGACTTCCTGTCGATCGGCACCAACGATCTGTCGCAATACACCCTGGCGATGGACCGCGACCACGCAGGTTTGGCCGCTCGGGTCGATGCCCTGCACCCGGCGCTGCTGCGACTGATCGCCATGACCTGTGCAGGTGCGGCAGTGCACAAGCGCTGGGTCGGCGTGTGCGGTGCCCTCGCCTCCGACCCACTGGCGACGCCGGTGTTGATTGGTTTGGGCGTGACCGAGTTGTCGGTGAGCCCGGTGCAGATCGGTGAAATCAAGGATCGCGTGCGCCAGTTGCACGAGGCCGAATGCCAACGCCTCAGCCTCGACCTGTTGAAACTGAACAGCGCCGCTGCGGTTCGTCACGCCTGCCACCAGCATTGGCCTCTGCACTAACAACAAGCTCTCTATAAAGAGCAGGGAGAACCACCATGTACCAACTCTTCATCGAAGGCCTGCAACGCCTCGGCCGTGCGCTGATGCTGCCGATCGCGATCCTGCCGATCGCCGGGCTGCTGCTGCGTCTGGGTGACACCGACCTGCTGAACATCGCGATCATCCACGATGCCGGGCAAGTGATCTTCGCCAACCTGGCCATGATCTTCGCCATCGGCATCGCGGTCGGGTTCGCCAAGGACAACAACGGCACCGCGGGTCTGGCCGGGGTGATCGGTTACCTGGTGATGATCTCCACCCTCAAGGTGCTCGACCCGAGCATCAACATGGGCATGCTCGCCGGGATCGTCAGCGGCCTGATGGCCGGCGCGCTGTACAACCGATTCAAAGACATCAAGCTGCCGGAGTACCTGGCGTTCTTCGGTGGCCGACGCTTCGTGCCGATCGTCACCGGTTTCGCCGCCGTCGCGCTGGGCGTGGTGTTCGGCTACATCTGGCCGCCGATCCAGCACGGCATCAACAGCTTCGGCACCTTGATGATGGAAAGCGGCAGCTTCGGCGCCTTTGTCTTCGGCGTGTTCAACCGCCTGCTGATCGTCACCGGCCTGCACCACATCCTCAACAACATGGCGTGGTTTGTGTTCGGCAACTTCACCGACCCGACTACCGGCGCACTGGTCACCGGCGACCTGTCACGCTACTTCGCTGGCGATCCGAAGGGCGGCCAGTTCATGACCGGCATGTTCCCGATGATGATCTTCGGCCTGCCCGCCGCGTGCCTGGCGATGTACCGCAATGCGCTGCCGGAGCGGCGCAAGGTGATGGGCGGGATTTTCCTGTCGATGGCCCTGACCTCGTTTTTGACCGGGGTGACCGAGCCAATCGAATTCGCCTTCATGTTTTTGGCACCGCTGCTGTATCTGCTGCATGCGCTGCTGACCGGGTTGTCGATGGCGATCACCAATGCGCTGAACATCCACCTCGGCTTCACCTTCTCCGGCGGCTTCATCGACATGGTGCTCGGTTGGGGGCGCTCGACCAATGGCTGGCTGGTGATTCCGGTCGGGCTGGCGTACGCCGTGGTGTATTACGCGGTGTTTGATTTCTGCATCCGCCGCTTCAATTTGAAAACGCCGGGGCGTGAGGATATCGCGGCGGCTGACAAGGCTGTTCTCACTGAGAACGAGCGCGCGGCGGCTTACATCAAGGCACTCGGTGGTGCGGAGAATCTGCTCACCGTCGGTGCCTGCACTACCCGGTTGCGTCTGGAAATGGTTGATCGTAACAAGGCTTCCGACGCTGATTTGAAGGCACTGGGTGCGATGGCCGTGGTACGCCCGGGCAAGGGCGGCAGCTTGCAGGTGGTGGTTGGGCCATTGGCCGACAGCATCGCCGACGAAATCCGCCTCGCCATGCCGACGCTGGGGCGTGCGTTGGTGGCTGCGCCTGCGGTGGTGGTCGAGGAATCGAAAGCCGTATTGGTCACAGCACCGGAAGCCCAACAATGGCTGACTGCCTTGGGCGGTAGCGAGAATGTGCTGCAACTGGACTGCATCGCCCTGACCCGTATTCGCCTGCAACTGGCCGATGGTAAAGCGTTGTCCGAGGCGCAGTTGAAAGAGTTGGGTTGCCAGGGTGTCAGCCCGTTGGAAGGTGGGGTCTGGCATTTGTTGATTGGCGAGAAAGCGGCGAGTTTGAGTGGGGCGATTGAGGCGTTGGTTAATCGGAGTGAGGTCAGCGCCAAGGTATAACCCACAGCGAAACTCAAAGCCTCACTGATAAACGGAAGGCCGCTGGGCTGTGGAGCTCAGCGGCTTTTTTATCGGGTGTTTACTCGACTGTGACGATGAACGTACGTGGGGCAGAGACACCCGCCGGTCCTCTGGCCGTGATCGAATGCATGCTCACTGACAAATCCGTCAAGTGAAAGTGCCAAGTGCCTGCAGCGTCAGCGACTGCTTGCCCCTTCAAAGTAGCACCGTCGAAAATCTGGAGTTCATCGCCGGCAGACGCCAAGCCGCTCGACTGCACAACAGTGGAGGAGGTGGTACCGCTGTTTGGAATCTCCTCGCCTTGGCTGTCTTTCATGGAGGTAATTACCGGCACAGTGTTTTTTTCAGTAGACATAGCAAAATCCTTCTTACCTGTTGTGAATGGAAGTCTCATCAGACAGAAGTTTGCCGAATCGCACCACTGTCAGAAATTACAGGTAAGCGGTGGTTTCCGATGATTGGTCATCATCAAGGCGGCCCTGGGCATTGAACCCAAAACTCGATCGCCGAAGGCTCGCTACCACGTGAGGTCTCAACTCCCTAAAAGGAAATGAGATCCGCGACGGGACGAGCCGGTTTGCGATGATCATCCGATGAATCAGGTCTGTGGATCGACTCGATCCAGCGCGCGGTTTACCGCGAGTTCGGCGAGCATGACGATTTGCTGGATCGCCAGAGCGGTGCTGCGTTGCAGGCCGCTGAGTTCATTGGCGAAGTTGCTGGCCATGGCACTGGCCGAGGCCAACGATTCGTAGGCGTGGGCTAGCAGGGTTTCGGTGTCGATGCTTGGGTTGACCAGGAACACTGTGCTGGGCTGATGCGCCTGAGCGGGTTGCGGGGTGAAGTAGAAATCGACAGCGCGCTTGATGGCTTCACGGTCTTTCGTCAGGTCTTCGACCCGGATGGCGTCGACGGGTGGTGCTGTGGTTTCGTGGGGTGGATCGGGTATTAGCTTATCCATGTCTCAATTTCCTCTAATAAGTGCGAGAGCCACTTATTCCCGATCTCACTCGAAGAAAAGGTGGCAGCCATGTACGGGGTGAGATCACCGGTATGGATAAACCCGGCAGGACATTCGTCCACCCGCACACAGCCGCCATAGAGAATCGCGTCAGTTTAAGCTGGCAGCGATTATGGAGGGACATGCACAAGTATCCAAATGAATAGCCGGGGATCTCACACCCGGTCGCTGAATTGGCAGCGACAAGCAAAGCCTAGAGACCGGGCGTCCGAGGGACAACCTGAAAACCTTGTGGGAAGGTTCTGGTTATTTGACACAGATTTAAACAAGACCAATGCCCTTGGTGACCAGACTGACCCCATCGCCAGCAGGCTGGCTCCCACAATTTCAACCCGGTGTATTCAGGTAGAGATTGGTCGGCTATCAGGCCGCCATCGCTGGCAAGCCAGGCTCCCACAGGGGTTGAGTACATCTGCAATGGATCCGTCAGTTGGCAGGACGCCTTCGCGAGCAAGCCCGCTCCCACAATTTCAACCCGGTTTATTCAGGTAGAGATTGGTCGGCTGTCAGGCCGCCATCGCTGGCAAGCCAGGCTCCCACAGGGGTTGAGTACATCTGCAATGGATCAGTGAGCTATCAGGACGCCTTCGCGAGCAAGCCCGCTCCCACAATTTCAACCCGGTGTATTCAGGTAGAGATTGGTCGGCTGTCAGGCCGCCATCGCTGGCAAGCCAGGCTCCCACAGGGGTTGAGTACATCTGCAATGGATCAGTGAGCTGGCAGGACGCCTTCGCGAGCAAGCCCGCTCCCACAATTTCAACCCGGTTTATTCAGATAGAAATTGGTCGGCTGTCAGGCCGCCATCGCTGGTGAGCCAGGCTCCCGCAGGGGTTGAGTACATCTGCAATGGATCAGTGAGCTATCAGGACGCCTTCGCGAGCAAGCCCGCTCCCACAATTTCAACCCGGTTTATTCAGATAGAAATTGGTCGGCTGTCAGGCCGCCATCGCTGGTGAGCCAGGCTCCCACAGGGGTTGAGTACATCTGCAATGGATCAGTGAGCTATCAGGACGCCTTCGCGAGCAAGCCCGCTCCCACAATTTCAACCCGGTTTATTCAGATAGGAATTGGTCGACTGTCAGGCCGCCATCGCTGGCAAGCCAGGCTCCCACAGGGGTTGAGTACATCTGCGATGGATCCGTGAGCTGGCAGGACGCCTTCGCGAGCAAGCCCGCTCCCACAGTTTGAACCCGGTGTATTCAGGTAGAGATTGGTCGGCTGTCAGGCCACCATCGCCAGCAGGCTGGCTCCTACAATTTAGCAAGCGCACACCCCATGCGGCGAAGCCGCCCCACTCCAGGATGAGCGCAAGCTCGGCTGCAGCTCTTGATCTTGATCTTGATCCACAGGCGACGTCGGAAGGCTGAGTGGAGGGATTGATCCGGGGGTGGGAGCGCAGCGACCGTTTGGCGCAGCCAAACACAGCGAGAGGAGGTGCAGCGAAGCAAACCGGAGGCGCTGCGCCCGGATCGATCCCGGAGCGAAGGGACCCCGAGCCTCAGCGAGCGGGCCGAACGCAGGAGCAAGACTTTTTGGTTACTTTTGAGGCGTTTGTCAAAAGTGACCCGCCGTAAGGGCGGAACCCTAAGCAGCCGTAACCGCAGCAATGGATATGTACCCGGTCAGCCAGAACATCATTGCCCGACCCAACGCTTTCGCGAGCAAGCTCGCTCCCACAGTTGAATGAAGTCGCCAACCAAATCGCAGCCAACAAAAAACCCGCAGACAATCACTCATCTGCGGGTTTCTCGTTCCAGCAGCAGAAAGATCAGAAATCTTCCAACCGCCACACCTCATAAGCCGGCGTCTCGTAAGGGTGACTCAACTTCAAAGCCGCCACCACATCACGAATCAACGCGTCACAAACGACAAGCTCAACCTTCCACTCCTCAACCCGCTCAACCTGCCCCGCTTCCCCAATAAACGGCTGACTGCCATCCAACGGTCGAAACTGACCCAAGCCAAGCACCTGCCAAGCACAGTGGTCATAGTCCCCGATCCGCCCACCACCGGCAGCGAATACCGCGTCCTTGACCACCTCGACATGGCTGTCGGGAACAAAAAACCCGAGCTTGTACACGACGCTTAGTTCACCCAGACGCGAGCGTTACGGAACATGCGCATCCAAGGAGCATCCTCGGTCCAGTCTTCCGAACGCCACGAGTTCTGCACCGCACGGAACACACGCTCCGGGTGCGGCATCATGATCGTCACACGACCGTCGCGGCTGGTGAGACCGGTGATCCCGCGCGGCGAACCGTTCGGGTTGGCCGGGTAGGCCTCGGTGACCTTGCCGTGGTTGTCGACGAAACGCATCGCCACGCAACCGGACAGATCGGCCTCCAGCAACGCCTCTTCGCTTTCGAATTCGGCATGGCCTTCACCGTGAGCGATGGCAATCGGCATGCGCGAACCGGCCATGCCCTGCAGGAAGATCGAGTTCGACTCCTGGATCTGCACCATCGCCACGCGCGCTTCGAACTGCTCGGAGCGGTTGCGCACGAAGTGCGGCCAGAACTCGCTGCCCGGGATCAGCTCGTGCAGGTTGGACATCATCTGGCAACCGTTGCACACGCCGAGGGTGAAGCTGTCGTTACGCTCGAAGAACCCCTGGAACGCATCGCGGGCACGGCTGTTGAACAGCGCCGACTTGGCCCAGCCTTCACCGGCGCCGAGGACGTCGCCGTAGGAGAAACCACCGCAGGCCACCAGACCTTTGAACTCGTTCAGGTCGACACGGCCGGCCAGAATGTCGCTCATGTGCACGTCGATCGCGTTGAAACCGGCGCGGTCGAACGCTGCCGCCATTTCCACCTGACCGTTGACGCCCTGCTCACGCAGCACGGCAACCTGTGGGCGGATGCCTTTCTTGATGTAAGGCGCGGCGATGTCCTGGTTGACGTCGTAGCTCAGCTTGACGCTCAGGCCCGGGTTGTCTTCTTCCAGCAGCGCGTCGAACTCTTGCTCGGCGCAGTCGGCGTTGTCGCGCAGACGCTGGATCTGGTAGCTGGTCTCGGCCCACTGACGTTGCAGCAGACGACGCTGGCCTTCGAACACGGTGTCACCGTTGAAGGTGATGTTGATCTGGCCATTGTTCATCGGCTGACCGATCACCGACACGCAGTCACCCAGACCGGCCGCGCTGAACTGCGCGAGGATGTCCGGGGTGGCGTCCTGACGAACCTGGATCACTGCACCCAGTTCTTCGTTGAACAGGATCGCAGCGATTTCGGCCGAGTTTTCGGCAACGCTGTCTAGGTTCAGGCTCAGACCGCAGTGGCCGGCGAACGCCATTTCCACCACGGAGGTCAGCAGACCACCGTCGGAACGGTCGTGGTAAGCCAGCAGGTGACCGTCGGCGTTGAGGCCCTGGATCACCGCGAAGAAGGCTTTCAGGTCTTCGGCGTCATCGACGTCCGGAGCCTGCTTGCCGAGCTTGCCGTGAACCTGAGCAAGGATCGAAGCACCCATACGGTTCTGACCACGACCGAGGTCGATCAGGATCAGGTCGGTGGTGCCCTTGTCCATGCGCAGTTCCGGGGTCAGGGTCTGACGGATGTCAGCCACTGGGGCGAAACCGGTCACGATCAGCGACATCGGCGAGGTCACGGTTTTTTCTTCACCGTTGTCGTTCCAGCGGGTGGCCATGGACATCGAGTCCTTGCCTACCGGGATGGTGATGCCCAGCTCAGGGCACAGTTCCATGCCGACCGCTTTCACGGTGTCGTACAGACGCGCATCTTCGCCTGGGTGGCCGGCAGCGGACATCCAGTTCGCCGACAGTTTGATGTCGGAGATCTTGTTGATGCGCGAAGCGGCGATGTTGGTCAGGGTTTCGCCGATGGCCATGCGGCCCGACGCCGGAGCGTCCAGCAGCGCCAGCGGAGTCCGCTCGCCCATTGCCATCGCTTCACCGGTGTAGACGTCGAAACTGGTGGCGGTAACTGCGACGTCGGCCACCGGAACCTGCCATGGGCCAACCATCTGGTCACGGGCCACGAGGCCGGTGATGGTGCGGTCGCCGATGGTGATCAGGAAGCTTTTGCTCGCCACGGCCGGGTGATGCAGGACGCGCTCGATGGACTCGCTGATGTCGAGGTTCGACGGATCGAAATCATCGCCCAGCTCGGCTTCGCGAACCACCGAACGGTGCATGCGCGGGGCCTTGCCCAGCAACACTTCCAGCGGCATGTCCACCGGGTTGTTGCCGAAATGGCTGTCAGTCACGGTCAGTTGCGGCTCGGCAGTGGCTTCGCCGACCACGGCGAACGGGCAACGCTCGCGTTCGCAGATCGCCTTGAAGCGCTCGAAGTCGGCCGGGCCGACCGCCAGAACGTAACGTTCCTGCGATTCGTTGGACCAGATTTCGTGCGGGGCCATGCCCGGCTCGTCGTTGGGAATGTTGCGCAGTTCGAAACGGCCGCCGCGGTCGCCGTCGTTGACCAGTTCCGGGAAGGCGTTGGACAGACCGCCCGCGCCCACGTCGTGGATGAAGCTGATCGGGTTCTTGTCGCCCAGTTGCCAGCAACGGTCGATGACTTCCTGGCAGCGACGCTCCATCTCAGGGTTTTCACGCTGTACGGAAGCGAAGTCGAGATCCGCCGAGCTGGTGCCGGTGGCCATCGAGGAAGCGGCACCGCCGCCCAGACCGATGAGCATGGCCGGGCCGCCGAGGACGATCAGCTTGGAACCGACCAGAATCTCGCCTTTCTTGACGTGTTCTTCACGGATGTTGCCCATGCCGCCGGCGAGCATGATCGGCTTGTGGTAGCCACGAACTTCGTCACCGTGCGGGGTGGTGATCGACTGTTCGAAGGTACGGAAGTAGCCAGTCAGGGCCGGACGCCCGAATTCGTTGTTGAACGCGGCGCCGCCCAGCGGGCCTTCAATCATGATGTCCAGCGCGGTAACGATGCGCTCAGGCTTGCCGTACGGCACTTCCCACGGCTGTTCGAAGCCCGGGATCTGCAGGTTGGATACGGTGAAACCGGTCAGACCAGCCTTCGGTTTGGCGCCACGACCGGTTGCACCTTCGTCGCGGATCTCGCCACCGGAACCAGTGGACGCGCCCGGGAACGGGGCAATCGCGGTCGGGTGGTTGTGGGTCTCGACCTTCATCAGAATGTGCACCGGCTCCTGCACCGCGCCGTACTGGCGGGTTTCCGGATCCGGGAAGAAGCGGCCGGCGACGTTGCCGACGATCACCGAGGCGTTGTCCTTATAAGCGGACAGCACGCCTTCGCTGTGCATCTGATAGGTGTTCTTGATCATGCCGAACAGGCTTTTTTCCTGGCTCTCGCCGTCAATATCCCAACTGGCGTTGAAGATCTTGTGGCGGCAGTGCTCGGAGTTGGCCTGGGCGAACATCATCAGTTCGATGTCGTGCGGATTGCGCTTGAGACCGTTGAAGGCGTTGACCAGATAGTCGATCTCGTCTTCGGCCAGGGCCAGACCGAGTTCGGTGTTGGCTTTTTCCAGCGCGGCGCGACCGCCGCCGAGGATGTCGATCGCGGTCAGCGGCTTCGGCTCGGCGTGGCTGAACAGACCGGCGGCCTGTTCCAGGTTGCCCAGAACGATCTGGGTCATGCGGTCATGCAGCACGTCGGCGATTTGCTGGGCTTCGGTGTCGCTGAACTGGCCGGCCACGTAGAACGCGATGCCGCGCTCCAGGCGCTGGATCTTGCTCAGGCCGCAGTTGCGGGCGATGTCGCTGGCCTTGCTCGACCAAGGCGAGATGGTGCCGAAACGCGGCAACACCAGAAACAGACGACCGGTCGGCTCTTGTACCGGAACGCTTGGGCCGTACTTCAGAAGGCGCGCAAGCACCTGCTGTTCGTCGCCGGTCAGGACGCCGGTGACTTCGGCGAAGTGAGCGAATTCAGCATACAGGCCACTGACAGCTGGAACCTTCTGGCTCAGTTGCTCAAGGAGTTTGCTGTGGCGAAAGGCAGAAAGGGCAGGAGCGCCGCGCAGGATCAACATCTTCGGGACAGCCTCGGGAAGGGGTGTGCTTTGAGGCCGTGCATTCTAGCCTAAACCGCCCTCAACATCACCCGAAACGCTACGCACGGTTGCACTCGGATATCAATCTGTGTTTCTGCCTTTGGAGTCAAATTTCGAGGGTGTGCGAGCAGCGCTTATTTTTTCTGTCACAAAATGCCGTTCAGCCCCATTCCTGCGGGGTTTCGTGCGGTTTTGTGATCTCTAGCAGACAAGCCCTTCACTGTCGAGATATGGCGCCCGCAGCCGTTTGCGTATACTGCGCAGATGTTTTTCCCAACGGCTTTGCGTCCGCGGTACGCCAAATGGCTGATCGCAACCGGACTCTTCCTGATGCTCGGTGGCTGTGTTGATAAACCCAACACACTCGAGCGCGTAAAGGAGGATGGTGTGCTGCGGGTGATTACCCGTAACAGTCCCGCCACCTACTTTCAGGATCGCAGCGGTGAAACCGGCTTCGAATACGAGCTGGTGAAGCGCTTCGCCGACGATTTGGGGGTCGAGCTGAAGATCGAGACCGCCGACAACCTCGACGACCTGTTCAACCAGATCGGCAAGCCGAACGGCCCGGTGCTGGCCGCGGCCGGCCTGGTCAGCAGCGAGGAGCGCAAGAAACAGGTGCGGTTCTCCCACTCCTACCTCGAAGTGACCCCGCAGATCATCTATCGCAACGGCCAGTCGCGACCGACCGACCCGGCCGATCTGGTCGGCAAGAAGATCATGGTGCTCAAGGGCAGCACCCACGCCGAACAGCTGGCCGAGTTGAAAAAGAAATTTCCCGGCATCGAATACGAAGAGTCCGACGCCGTTGAAGTGGTCGACCTGTTGCGCATGGTCGATGAAGGCCAGATCGACCTGACGCTGGTCGACTCCAACGAAGTGGCGATGAACCAGGTGTACTTCACCAACATCCGCGTGGCCTTCGACCTCGGCGATGCGCGCAGCCAGAGCTGGGCGGTGGCCGCCGGCGAAGACAACAGCCTGCTCAACGAGATCAACGCCTACCTCGACAAGGTGCAGAAGAACGGCACCCTGCAGCGCCTGAAAGACCGCTATTACGGCCACGTCGATGTCCTCGGCTACATGGGCGCCACCACCTTCGCCCAGCACCTGCAGCAACGTCTGCCCAAATACGAACAGCACTTCAAGACCTACGCCAAGAAAGAGAAAGTCGACTGGCGCCTGCTCGCGGCTATCGGTTATCAGGAATCGCTGTGGCAACCGGCGGTCACGTCGAAAACCGGCGTGCGCGGCCTGATGATGCTGACCCAGAACACCGCTCAGGCCATGGGCGTATCGAACCGCCTCGATCCCAAGCAAAGCATCATGGGTGGCGCCAAGTACCTGGCCTACATGAAGGATCAGCTCGACGAGTCGATTCAGGAGCCGGACCGCACCTGGTTCGCGCTGGCGGCGTACAACGTCGGCAGCGGTCACCTCGATGACGCACGCAAACTGGCGTCCCGCGAGGGCCTGAACCCGGACAAGTGGCTGGATGTGAAGAAGATGCTGCCGCGCCTGTCGCAGAAGCAGTGGTACAGCAAGACTCGCTACGGCTACGCCCGGGGCGGCGAACCGGTGCATTTCGTGGCGAACATCCGTCGCTACTACGACATCCTGACCTGGGTGACCCAGCCACAGCTTGAAGGCGATCAGGTGGCCGAGGGCAATCTGCATGTGCCCGGCATCGACAAGACCAAGCCGGCGCAAGAGCCTGCGCCGCTTTAATCAGCCCCCTGAATCCCCTGTGGGAGCGGGCTTGCTCGCGAATGCGGTGTATCAGTCAAAGAATATGTCGACTGACACACCGCCTTCGCGAGCAAGCCCGCTCCCACATTGGGTTCTGGGTTGTTGATTAGTGCTTGGCGGCCGCCAGGATCAGCGCCTTCATCTCGGACACTGCGGACTTGAACCCGACGAACAACGCATGCGCCACCAGCGCATGGCCGATGTTCAGTTCGTTGATGCCCTTGATCGCCGCCACGGCTTCGACGTTGTGGTAATGCAGGCCATGCCCGGCGTTGACGATCAGGCCTTGCGCCAGACCAAACGCCACGCCGTCCGCCACGCGTTTCAACTCTTCAGCCACTTCGGTCGGGGTTTCGGCGTCGGCGTAGCGCCCGGTGTGAAGCTCGATGGCCGGCGCACCGATGCGCTTCGACGCAGCGATCTGGCGTTCGTCGGCATCGATGAACAGCGACACTTCGCTACCGATCTTCGACAGGCGCTCGACCGCTGCCCTGATGCGTTCCTCCTGCCCCGCTACGTCCAGGCCGCCTTCAGTGGTCAGCTCCTGACGGGTTTCCGGCACCAGGCAGATGTGCGCCGGACGGATGCGCTCGGCGAACGCCATCATTTCTTCGGTGACGCCCATTTCAAAGTTCATGCGAGTCTGCAGCACATCCTTGAGCAGCAGCACGTCGCGCTCCTGAATGTGCCGGCGGTCTTCGCGCAGGTGCACGGTGATGCCGTCGGCGCCCGCCTCTTCCGCGTCCAGCGCAGCCTTGACCGGATCCGGGTAGCGCGTGCCACGGGCCTGACGCAGGGTGGCGACGTGGTCGATGTTCACGCCAAGAAGAATGCGATTGCTGGTGGTCACGGATGCGCTCCTGAAGGGAAAGATTCGGCGCACAGCATATCAGGGCTTGCGAAAGAGCTCGCGGCTGACGAGGGGGCGACCGCCCAGATGAACGGCCAGTGCCTGACGCATCAGACGCTTGGCTGCCGACAGTGCGCCGGGGGCGGACCAATCGGCTTCGGCCATGGCCAGTAATTCAACGCCGTTGAACAAGCCCGGTTGCAGCAGGTAGACCCGCTCAAGCCCGGCATCCACTTGCAGGCGATAGAGACCGTCCGGCGCGACCGGTTCGCTGTGGATATCGGTGTTCAGGGAGAAGCCGTAACCGAGATCGTCCAGCAGGCGCCATTCGAAGGAGCGCAACAACGGCTCCAGCGGGCGACCTTCGGCGAGCGCCAACAGCGTGGCAGCGTAGTGATCGAACACCGCCGGGTGCGGGTCTTCGGCGGGCAGCAGGCGGATCAGCAGTTCATTGAGATAGAGGCCGCTGAACAGCGCCTCGCCGACCATCCAGGTCGCATTACCGGCACTTTCCATGCGCCCGACATTCTTCAGCTCACCCTTGCCACGAAACTCGACTTCCAGCGGCACGAACGGTCGCGCCAGTGTCCCGGCCTTGCCCCGCGCACTGCGCAGCACCGCCCGCAGCCGACCTTGCGGCGTGAGGAAGTCGACCAGCGCGCTGGTTTCGCGGTAGGCGCGCGAATGCAGGACGTAGGCGAGTTGGGCGGGAGGCGGGGTTTGCGACATGAAGTTCTCGATGAAGAAACGCGGTTTTGCACACAACCCAAAAACTACTGTGGGAGCGGGCTTGCTCGCGAATGCGGTGAATCAGTCAAAGTATATGTCGACTGACACTGCGCATTCGCGAGCAAGCCCGCTCCCACAGGGGGTTCTCTGAAGGATCAGAAAACCGCTATTACAAGTCGCCGTAACCCAGCGAACGCAGTGCACGCTCGTCGTCGGACCAGCCGCCCTTCACCTTGACCCACAGGTTGAGCATGATCTTGGAGTCGAACAGCAGCTCCATGTCCTTGCGCGCTTCGGTGCCGATGCGTTTGATGCGCTCGCCCTTGTCGCCAATGATGATCTTCTTCTGGCCGTCACGCTCGACGAGGATCAGCGCATGGATGTGCAGGGTCTTGCCCTGCTGCTTGAACTCTTCGATCTCGACGGTGATCTGGTACGGCAGCTCGGCACCCATCTGGCGCATGATTTTCTCGCGCACCAGTTCGGCGGCGAGGAAACGGCTGCTGCGGTCGGTGATCTGGTCTTCCGGGAAGAAGTGATCGTTCTCCGGCAGATGATCGGCGATGACCTTTTCCAACGCGTCGAGGTTGTGCCCGTGCTGCGCGGAAATCGGGATGATCTGCGCGTTCGGCAGCTGTTCCTGCAACCACGACAGGTGCGGCATCAGCTCGGCCTTGTCTTCGATGCGGTCGGTCTTGTTCAGCGCGACGATCAGCGGGCCGGTCACGTACTGCACGCGCTCCAGCACCATCTGGTCTTCTTCGGTCCACTTGGTGCGGTCGACCACGAAGATCACCACGTCGACGTCTTTCAACGCCGCCGAAGCGGTCTTGTTCATGTAGCGGTTCAGGGCCTTTTCGCCACCCTTGTGCATGCCGGGGGTGTCGACGTAGATCGCCTGCACGTCACCCTCGGTCTTGATCCCGAGCATGTTGTGGCGAGTGGTCTGCGGCTTGCGCGAGGTGATCGCGAGCTTCTGGCCGAGGATGTGGTTGAGCAGCGTCGACTTACCGACGTTGGGACGGCCGACGATGGCAACGTAGCCACAGCGAGTTGCGTTTGTATCAGTCATTGCCATTCTCCACGCCCAGGGCAATCAGTGCTGCGGCGGCCGCTACCTGTTCGGCAATACGACGGCTCACACCCTGACCCCGGCTTTTTTCATTCAATAAGACAACTTCGCACTCGACGAAGAAGGTACGGCAGTGCGGCTCACCCTGGATGTCCACCACTTCGTAGCGTGGCAGTTCGCAACCGCGCGATTGCAGGTGTTCCTGCAGACGGGTCTTGGGATCCTTGTTGGTGTCGACCAGCGTCAGGCCTTCGAACTCGCCGGCCAGCCAGGCCAGTACGCGCTCGCGGGCGACGTCCATGCCGGCATCGAGGTAGATCGCACCGATCAGCGCTTCGAGGGCATCGGCCAGAATCGATTCGCGACGGAAGCCACCGCTTTTCAGTTCGCCCGACCCCAGACGCAGGTAATCGCCCAAGTCGAAACCACGGGCCAGCACGGCCAGTGTCTCACCCTTCACCAGGCGTGCGCGCAAACGCGACAACTGGCCTTCGCGGGCCAGCGGGAAGCGATCGAACAACGCCTCGCCTGCGACGAAGTTGAGGATGGCATCGCCGAGGAATTCCAGGCGTTCGTTGTTACGCCCGGCAAAGCTGCGGTGCGTGAGGGCCAGCAGCATCAGCTCCTGATCCTTGAAGGTGTAACCGAGCTGGCGCTCGAGACGGCTTAGAGAAACGCTCACGGTTTACCCACGCTGAGTTCGTGGCTGGATTCCACCGCCATCGCCGGGGTACGGCGCAGGCCTGGGACAATTAACGCTGTGTTCAAAAATTACATCCTGAATATCGTGGCTTCATGCCCCGGAGCCGATTTGTGTCGACTCCAGAAATGCATTCGGCGCTGTGGTCAACAGCGCCGTGTTTGATTACTTGATCAGGCCAACCCGCGAGAAATTCGGCAGGTGGCTGAGTTTCGGTTCCGGCCAGCTCATCCAGACAGCGAAGGCTTTGCCGACGATATTCTGGTCGGGAACCATGCCCAGCAGATCCTTGGGAATGTTCGGGTCATCCCAGTAGCGACTGTCGTTAGAGTTGTCGCGGTTGTCGCCCATCATGAAGTAGTGCCCGGCCGGCACGGTCCAGGTATGGTCCGGCGTAGCGCGGTAGCGGCTCATTTCCTTGCGGATCAGGTGCTCGGCGGCGCCGAGTTTTTCCTTGTAGAGTTCCGCGCTGCCCAGCGTGCCCGGCTCGGAGCCGACCAGTTGCTCGGCAATCGACTCGCCATTGACGAACAGACGCTTGTCAGCGGTGTAACGCACCGTATCGCCCGGCAGGCCGACTACACGCTTGATGTAGTTGACGTTCGGGTCGCTCGGGTAGCGGAACACCATCACATCGCCACGCTGTGGATCACCGACTTCGATGACTTTCTTGTCGATCACCGGCAGGCGGATCCCGTAAGAAAACTTGTTCACCAGAATGAAGTCGCCGACGTCCAGGGTCGGTTTCATCGAGCCGGACGGGATCTGGAACGGTTCCACCAGGAACGAACGCAGCACCAGCACGATGAACAGCACCGGAAAGAACGACTTGCCGTATTCAACCAGCAACGGCTCTTTGTTCAGCTTCTCGACCACCACGGGCTCGGGCTGGCTGACACTGCCTTGATAAGAGGCAATGGCAGCACGCCGACGCGGCGCCAGGAACAGCAGATCGAGCAACGCCAACAGGCCGCAGACGAACACGGCGATGACCAGCAACAGCGGGAAATTTAGTGACATAGGACCTGACTATTCCAACCTGAGCACGGCAAGGAAGGCTTCTTGTGGAATTTCCACGTTGCCGACCTGCTTCATGCGTTTCTTACCGGCCTTTTGCTTTTCAAGCAGCTTTTTCTTACGGCTTACGTCACCGCCGTAGCATTTGGCCAATACGTTCTTTCTGAGTGCCTTGACGGTGGTCCGGGCGACGATCTGACCGCCAATGGCAGCCTGGATGGCCACGTCGAACATCTGACGAGGAATCAGTTCTTTCATCTTCTCGGTCAACTGGCGACCTTTGAAGTGCGAATTGTCACGGTGCACGATCAACGCCAGGGCGTCGACCTTGTCACCGTTGATCAGCACGTCCAGTTTCACCAGATTAGCCGATTGGTAACGATCGAAATGGTAATCCAGCGAAGCATAGCCGCGACTGGTGGATTTGAGGCGGTCGAAGAAGTCCAGGACCACTTCGTTCATCGGCAAGTCATAAGTGACCTGCACCTGATTGCCGAGGAACAGCATGTCGACCTGTACGCCGCGTTTCTCGATGCACAGGGTGATGACGTTACCCAGGTGCTCCTGCGGAACCAGGATGTTGGCACGCACGATTGGCTCGCGCATGTCTTCGATCGCCGACACATCCGGAAGCTTGGATGGGTTGTCGACGTAAATCGTTTCACCGGTTTTCAGCACCAGCTCGAAAATTACCGTTGGCGCGGTGGTGATCAGGTCCAGGTCGTATTCGCGCTCCAGGCGCTCCTGGATGATCTCCATGTGCAGCATGCCGAGGAAGCCGCAACGGAAGCCGAAGCCCAGTGCATCGGAACTTTCCGGGGTGTACTGCAGCGACGAGTCGTTCAGGGTCAGTTTCTGCAGCGCTTCGCGGAAGTCCTCGAAGTCGTCGGAGCTGACCGGGAACAGACCGGCGTAAACCTGTGGCTGGATGCGTTTGAAGCCGGGCAGTACCGGGACATCCGGAGTCGAGCTCAGGGTCAGGGTGTCACCGACCGGCGCCCCGTGAATGTCCTTGATGCTGGCGATGATGAAGCCCACTTCGCCGGCCTTGAGGTCAGCGGTGGCGGTGTGTTTCGGATTGAACACACCGACGCTGTCGACCAGGTGGATCTTGCCGGTGGATTTCACCAGGATCTTGTCGCCCTTCTTCACGCGGCCATGACGCACGCGCACCAGGGAGACAACGCCCAGGTAGTTGTCGAACCAGGAGTCGATGATCAACGCTTGCAGCGGATCTTCGATGTTGCCGGTCGGCGCAGGAATGGTCGCGACCAGACGCTCGAGCACTTCGTCGACACCCAGGCCGGTCTTGGCGCTGCAGGTGACGGCGTCGGTGGCGTCGATGCCGATGATCTTCTCGATCTCGTCCTTGACGCGGTCCGGCTCGGCCTGTGGCAGGTCGATCTTGTTCAGCACCGGCATGACTTCGAGGCCCTGCTCGATCGCGGTGTAGCAGTTGGCCACGGACTGGGCTTCAACACCCTGACCGGCATCGACCACCAGCAACGCACCTTCACACGCCGCCAGGGAACGGCTGACTTCGTAGGTGAAGTCGACGTGGCCCGGGGTGTCAATGAAGTTCAGCTGGTAGGTGACGCCATCTTTGGCTTTGTAATAGAGAGTAACGCTGTGGGCCTTGATGGTGATCCCGCGTTCGCGCTCCAGATCCATGGAATCCAGTACCTGGGCTTCCATTTCACGCTCGGCCAGGCCACCGCACATCTGGATGAAACGGTCAGCCAGCGTCGACTTGCCATGGTCAATGTGGGCGATGATGGAGAAATTGCGGATATGACTCAAATCACTCACGGATCAACACTCAAAAAGGCTGCAGGCTTGGCCCGCCGAAAAATAGCCGGGAATTGTACCTGATACACGGCGCAAGCGTCACGTTCGCCTGTCACCCGGATTGCATACGAAAACGCCCCGATCTGTCGACCGAGGCGTTTTCGCGATTAAAGCATTGGCAACAACGCGGCCATCAACCGGCCCGTCGCAACAACCAGACGCCTGCCAGCGCACAGACCGTGGCCGGCACCAGCACCGCGAACAGCGGCGAGAAACCGAACACCAGGCTTGATGGACCGAGCAAATCCTGGACGATGCGGAAGGTGAAGCCCACCAGCACACCGGTGAACACCCGCTGACCGAGGGTGACCGAGCGCAACGGACCGAAAATGAAGGAAATCGCCATCAGCACCAGTGCGGCGGTGACCAGCGGCTGCAACACCTTGACCCAAAATGCCAGCCAGTAACGACCGTTGCTCAGGCCCTGATCCGCCAGATAGTGGATATAGCCCCACAGACCGGAAATCGACAGCGCCTCAGGCGCCATCACCACCGTGTTGAGCAATTGCGGACTCAGCGACACGTCCCACTCCTCGCTCGGCGCATTCACCACTTCGGTACTGCGTTCGTGGAAAACCGTGGTAGCTACGTCGGTGAGCAGCCAGCGCTTGCCGTCGAAATCCGCACGTTTGGCGAAGCTGGAGCTCAGCAGGTGGCGCTCCTTGTCGAAGTGATAGCGGGTCACGCCATACAACAGGCCGTTGGGTTGCACGGCGTTGATGTGGATGAACTCCTCACCCTGACGGTGCCACATGCCGTGCTTGGCGCTTTGCGCGTCGCCGCTGCCTTGCGCCAGGGAGCGATTGGCCTGGGCCATGCTTTCGGTGGCCGGGGCCACGTACTCGCCAATCAGCACGCCGGCCAGCATCAGCACCAGCATCGGCTTCATGACCGCCCAGACGATGCGCCCGATGGACACACCCGCCGCACGCATGACCGTCAGCTCGCTGCTGCTAGCCAGACTGCCGAGGCCGATCAGACAGCCGATCAGCGCGGCCATCGGCAGCATTTCATACAAGCGACGTGGCGCGGTGAGGATGACGAAGCTCAGCACATCGGTCAGCGTATAGGTATCGCTGACGTCGCCCATCTCGTCGATGAAAGCGAACAGTGTCGCCAGACCCAGAATGATCGCCAGCACGGCGATGATCGCCATGAACACACTGCTGCCGATGTAGCGGTCGAGTTTAACCACGGGCCACCTCCAGCGCAGCGCTGCGACGGCTGGCCAGTTTCAGGCGCATGGGCTCCCAGTACAACAGGCCGAGACCGATGACCAGGAAGATCCCGTGCACCCACCACAAGCCGAGGCCCGACGGGATCTTGCCTTTTTCGAGGGCGCCGCGGGCGGCAATCAGGATGGTCAGGTAAGCCATATAAAGAAGAATCGCCGGCAGCAGCTTCAGGAAACGGCCCTGACGCGGATTGACCCGCGACAGCGGCACCGCCATCAGAGTCACGATGAATACCAGCAACGGCAGCGAAAGGCGCCATTGCAGTTCGGCCTTGGAGCGCACGTCGTCATTGCTCAGCAGGGTCGAAGTGGGGATCGCATCACGGTCGGTGACTTCGTCACTGGCATCAGGTTTGGGCAGCAATACGCCGTAGGTGTCGTATTTGATCGCACGATAATCGGCCTGGCCCGGACTGCCGTCATAGCGATAGCCATTGTGCAGGATCAGGTAGCGGTTGCCGTCCGGACGGATTTCCTGACGGCCCTTCTCGGCCACCAGCACGGAAATCCCTCGGTCTTTCTGATCGGAGCCGAGGTTCTTCTGCGAGATGAACACGCCGCTGAGGTTGACGCGATCATCAGTCAGCGTTTCGGTGTAGGTCACCCGGGTGCCGTCACGCAACTCCTGAAAACGGCCAGGCTCTAGGGTATCGAACTCGGTCAGGGCGTCCTGCTTGTTCAGCAACAGCTGAAACTGGGTGGCGCCCTGCGGGGCCAGGCTCAGGCTCAGCCACGCGACCACCAGTGCCACCAGCGTTGCCGGGAACAGGGTCATGCGCAGCAGACGCTGCTGACTCATGCCGGTGGCCGAGAGCACGGTCATTTCGCTTTCGAGGTACAACCGGCCGTAAGCCAGCAGGATCCCGAGAAACAACCCCAATGGCAGGATCAGTTGCATGAAACCCGGCAGACGGTAACCCATGATCAGGAACAGCGATCCCGGATCGAGTTGGCCCGCAGCGGCCTGGGCAAGGTATTTGATGAAGCGACCGCTCATGATGATGACCAGCAGCACGGCGCTGACGGCGCTCAGGGTCAACATCACTTCACGGGACAGATAACGGAAGACGATCAAACCAGACACTCCAGGGTTGTCAGGCTAAGGCGGCCAAACAAGCAAACGTTTCGAGCGGCCCGCAAGGCAGAGCCGTCGAAAAAAGATGCGGCATTATCCTGTGATTGAGGGCGCCTGTCACTGCGCACACTCACCCAAGCGTGTAATCGGTTGAAGATCGTGCCGCCGAGGGTTGTCAGGCGCAGGGAGCGAGGTTCAAACTGCCGCCTTTGTCGCAGGCACTGGCCTGCGTCTCTTCTATCTATAAGCAGGCGACTGCGGACACCGTCGAACGCCTGTGTGTTGACCATTCATTCAGGGATCCGGACATGGAACTGGTTGTAAAAAGCGTTAGCCCAGAAACGTTGAAAACCGCCACCCTGGTGGTTGCCGTCGGCGAAGGCCGCAAACTCGGCGTGGCCGCCGGACAGGTCGACGAGCTGAGCGGCGGCGCGATCAGCGCCGTACTCAAGCGTGGCGATCTGGCCGGCAAGGTCGGTCAAAGCCTGCTGCTGCACAGCCTGCCGAACCTCAAGGCCGAGCGCGTGCTGCTGGTCGGCGTGGGCAAGGATGAAGAACTGGGCGACCGTCCGTTCCGTAAAATCGTTGCCAGCATCCTCAATACCCTGAAAGGTCTGGGCGGCAGCGACGCCGTACTGGCCCTGGATGAAATCATCGTCAAAAACCGCGACAGCTACGGCAAGACCCGTCTGCTGGCGGAAACCCTGGTGGACGGCGAATACACTTTCGACCAGTTCAAGAGCCAGAAAGCCGAACCGCGCGCCCTGAAGAAAATCACCCTGCTGACCATCAAGGCAGCCCAGGCTGAAGTGCAACGCGCCGTGACCCACGCCACCGCGATCGCCAACGGTATGGCCTTCACCCGCACGTTGGGCAACCTGCCGCCGAACATTTGCCACCCGACGTTCCTTGGCGAGCAAGCCAAGAACCTCGGCAAAGAGTTCAAGGATCTGAAAGTCGAAGTCCTCGACGAGAAGAAAATCAAAGCGCTCGGCATGGGTTCGTTCTACGCCGTCGGCCAGGGCAGCGCCCAGCCGCCGCGCCTGATCGTCATGCAATACAACGGTGGCAAGAAGTCCGAGAAGCCTTACGCGCTGGTCGGTAAAGGCATCACCTTCGACACCGGCGGCATCAGCCTCAAGCCGGGCGCCGGCATGGACGAGATGAAATACGACATGGGCGGCGCCGCCAGCGTGTTCGGCACCCTGCGTGCGGTGCTCGAGCTGAAGCTGCCGATCAACCTGGTGTGCATCCTCGCCTGCGCCGAAAACATGCCGAGCGGCACTGCTTCGCGTCCGGGCGACATCGTCACCACCATGAGCGGCCAGACCGTGGAAATCCTCAACACCGACGCCGAAGGCCGTCTGGTGCTGTGCGACGCCCTGACCTACTCCGAGCGCTTCAAGCCGCAAGCCGTGATCGACATCGCCACCCTGACCGGTGCCTGCGTGGTTGCACTGGGCGCCCACACTTCGGGCCTGCTGGGCAACAACGACGAGCTGATCGGGCAACTGCTCAGCGCCGGTAAAGCCGCTGACGACCGCGCTTGGCAACTGCCGCTGTTCGACGAATACCAGGAGCAACTGGACAGCCCGTTCGCCGACATCGCCAACATTGGCGGGCCGAAGGCCGGCACCATCACCGCTGCGTGCTTCCTGTCGCGCTTCACCAAGAACCTCAACTGGGCGCACCTGGACATCGCGGGCACCGCGTGGACCAGCGGCGGCAAGGACAAGGGCGCCACCGGTCGTCCGGTGCCGCTGCTGACTCAATACCTGCTGGACCGCGCCAAAGCCTGAAACCGATGAACCTGGGCGGCGTCACTTTACGGTGACGCCGCTCAAGGCTCAGGAACCGCAATGACCAAAGTCGACTTCTATATCCTGCCCAGCGCCGACCCTTCGGCTCGTCTGGACTTTGCCTGCAAGCTCACCGAGAAAGCCTGGCGCATGGGTCATCGCATCTACCTGCACTGCAGCGATGCTGCCCAGCGTGACGATCTCGATGCGCGCCTGTGGGCGTTCAAGGGCGAAACGTTCGTGCCCCACGGCCCTGCCGAGAGCGAACCGGACGGTTTGATCGTGCTGGGACTGGGCGCTGACTGCGGCGCGCATCAGGACCTGCTGGTCAACCTCGACCTGAAAGTCCCGGCCTTCGCCAGCCAATTCGCCCGCGTGGCGGAAGTGGTGGTGGAAGATCCGGTGATTCGCGCGGCGGCACGGGAGAGTTTCCGTTTCTACCGCGAACAGGGCTATCCTCTGCAAGATCACCGTTTACAGCGACTCTGAGTACGCCGATGGACACTCCAAAACCGCTGCAAAAGCCTGCGCACCTGCTGGACGATCTCGAATCGATCCGCCAGTTGCTCGGCGATGACAACCTGCAACCGCCACTGCTGACCGACACGGTCGATGACGGTGAACAGGAACAGATTCCGATGTTGTTCGAGGCCGTCGACACCGCGCCGCCCGCCATCGAACCGCCCCAGGCTCCGGCCCCGGCGCCTGCTGCCAAACCGGCAGCACCTGTGGATAAAGGCCCGGACGCCCTGCTGCACCTGGACAGCGAACTGCGCGCCGCCGCGCAATTGATCATGCAGGACGTGATCGACGACTTCGCGCCGCACATCGAAACCGAAATCAAACGCCGCCTCGAGGCGCGGATGGAGCGGTTGCTGAGCCAATACGAATAACCCGGCCTTCGGTATTTTTTGTGGCGAGGGAGCTTGCTCCCGCTGGGGTGCGAAGCGCCCCCAAAACCATTCAACAGTGTTTTGTCCGCGAAGCCTGCGTGGCAGTTTTTACGACTGCTGCGCAGCCGAGCGGGAGCAAGCTCCCTCGCCACAGAGTTCGCGATCACATTTAGATCTCCACCCGGCCCGCCCCGCTCGCCCTCGGCCCCATGCCCCGCTATACTTCCCGGCTTTTCCTGAATAAATGCCAATAGGGTCCCGCCGCGCATGGATAAGACCTACCAGCCGCACGCCATTGAAACTTCCTGGTACAACACCTGGGAGTCCGAGAACTATTTCGCACCGCAAGGCGCGGGCGATTCCTACACCATCATGATCCCGCCGCCGAACGTCACCGGCAGCCTGCACATGGGTCACGGTTTCAACAACGCGATCATGGACGCCCTGATCCGTTTCCGCCGCATGCAGGGTCGCAACACCCTGTGGCAGCCGGGCACCGACCACGCCGGTATCGCCACGCAGATGCTGGTCGAGCGTCAACTGGAAGCCACCGGCCAGAACCGTCACGACCTGGGCCGCGAGAAATTCCTCGAGAAAGTCTGGGAGTGGAAGGATCAGTCCGGCGGCAACATCAGCCGACAGATCCGCCGCCTCGGCTCGTCCGTGGACTGGAGCCGCGAGCGCTTCACCATGGACGACGGTCTCTCGGAAGCGGTTAAAGAAGCCTTCGTGCGCCTGCACGAAGACGGTCTGATCTATCGCGGCAAGCGTCTGGTCAACTGGGATACCAAGCTGCACACGGCGATTTCCGACCTCGAAGTGGAAAACCACGACGAGAAAGGTTTCCTGTGGAACCTCAAGTACCCGCTGGCCGACGGCGCGAAAACCGCTGAAGGCAACGATTTCCTGATCGTCGCGACCACCCGTCCGGAAACCATGCTCGGCGACTCCGCCGTCGCGGTTAACCCGAACGACGAACGCTACAAAGCCCTGATCGGCAAGTTTGTCGAGCTGCCACTGGTTGGCCGCCGCATCCCGATCATCGCCGACGATTACTGCGATCCAGAATTCGGCACCGGCTGCGTGAAAATCACCCCGGCCCACGATTTCAACGACTACGAAGTCGGCAAGCGCCACAACCTGCCGCTGCTGAACATCTTCGACAAGAACGCCAACGTGCTGCCAGCCGCCCAGGTGTTCAACCTCGACGGCACGCTGAACGACAGCATCGACGGCAAGATCCCGGCTGAATACGCCGGTCTCGAGCGTTTCGAAGCGCGCAAGCAGATCGTCGCTGCGTTCGACGCCGCCGGCCTGCTGGTCAGCGTCGACGATCACAACCTGAAAGTGCCGAAAGGCGACCGCTCCGGCACCGTCATCGAGCCGTGGCTGACCGACCAGTGGTACGTTTCCACCAAGCCGCTGGCTGAGCCGGCGATTGCCGCCGTTGAAGACGGCCGTATCCAGTTCGTGCCGAAGCAGTACGAAAACATGTACTTCTCGTGGATGCGCGACATCCAGGACTGGTGCATCAGCCGTCAGCTGTGGTGGGGCCATCGGATTCCGGCCTGGTACGACGAGTCGGGCAAGGTCTACGTCGGTCGCGACGAAGCCGAAGTGCGTGCCAAGCACAACCTCGGACCGGACGTTGCGCTGCAACAGGACAACGACGTGCTCGACACCTGGTTCAGCTCGGGTCTGTGGACCTTCTCCACCCTCGGCTGGCCGGAAAAAACCGAATTCCTGAAGAAATTCCACTCCACCGACGTGCTGGTCACCGGTTTCGACATCATTTTCTTCTGGGTTGCCCGGATGATCATGCTGACGATGCACCTGATCAAGAACGAGGACGGCACCCCGCAGGTGCCGTTCAAGACCGTTTACGTGCACGGCCTGGTGCGTGATGGCCAGGGCCAGAAGATGTCCAAGTCCAAGGGCAACGTCCTGGACCCGCTGGACATCATCGACGGTATCGAGCTGGAAGCACTGGTGCAGAAGCGCACCTCCGGCATGATGCAGCCGAAACTGGCGAAGAAGATCGAGAAACAGACCCGCGACGAGTTCGCCGACGGCATCGCCAGCTACGGCACCGACGCCCTGCGCTTCACCTTCTGCTCGCTGGCGTCCACCGGTCGCGACATCAAGTTCGACATGGGCCGCGTCGAAGGCTATCGCAACTTCTGCAACAAGATCTGGAACGCCGCGCGTTATGTTCTGGACAAGGGCGAAGACTGCGGCCAGAACGGTGAAGCCTACGAGCTGTCGCTGGCTGATCGCTGGATCATCTCGCAGCTGCAGCGCACTGAAGCCGAAGTGACCCGTCAACTGGATCAATTCCGTTTCGACCTCGCCGCGCAAGCGCTGTACGAGTTCATCTGGAACCAGTACTGCGACTGGTACCTGGAACTGTCCAAGCCAGTGCTGTGGGACGAGAACGCCCCGGTCGAGCGTCAGCGCGGCACCCGTCGCACGCTGGTGCGCGTACTGGAAGTGGCGCTGCGTCTGGCGCACCCGTTCATGCCGTTCATCACTGAAGAAATCTGGCAGCGCATCGCGCCGCTGGCCGGTATTCAGGGCAAGACGATCATGCTGCAACCTTGGCCGGTGGCCAACGAGGAGCGCATCGATCCGGCCGCCGAAGACGACATCGAATGGCTCAAGGGTCTGATGCTCGGCACACGCAACATCCGTGGCGAGATGAACATTGGCCCGGGCAAACCGCTGCCGATCTACCTGAAGAACGTCAGCGCTGAAGATCAGCGTCGTCTGACCGAGAACGAAGCACTGTTGAAGAAGCTGGCGCGTCTGGAATCGATCACCGTTCTGGCCGCTGGCGAAGAAGCGCCGCTGTCCGCCACCGCGCTGGTCGGCGAGATGGAAGTGCTGGTGCCGATGGCCGGTCTGATCGACAAGGGCGCCGAACTGGCGCGTCTGGACAAGGAAATCCTGCGTCTGCAGGGCGAAGTTCAGCGCGTTGGTGGCAAGCTGTCGAACGCCGGTTTCGTTGACAAGGCCCCGGCCGAAGTCATCGAGAAGGAACGCGCCAAGCTGGCCGAGGCTGAACAAGCCCTGGGCAAACTGGCCGAGCAGCACGCGCGGATTTCCAGCCTGTAACGGCAAGCCGCAATGAACAAGGGAGGCCCGCAACGGCCTCCCTTTTTTATTCAAGAATCGCTACAAATCCCTGTGGGAGCGGGGGGGGGGGGGGAGGGGGGGGGAGGGGGGGGAG
>NZ_JBYOKU010000030.1:0-81441 GCF_057799175.1 Pseudomonas sp. 14P5.3.2
GGTTTGCTTGATTTCTATGCAATCGCCCGGCTCATGGCTATTATTCGGGCCTCATTGTGAGGCGAGACCTGCATGCTGACGTTGTTGAATCTTTTGAAGGATGGTCGATTCCATTCTGGCGAGGCTCTCGGGCTTGCCTTGGGTATCAGTCGGAGTGCGGTATGGAAGCAGCTTCAGCATCTTGAGGCTGAACTCGGGTTGTCCATTAACAAAGTGCGGGGCAGAGGCTATCAGCTGGCTGCGCCCTTGACGCTGCTCGATCCTCTCAAAATTGGTGCCTTGGCAGCGGTTTGGCCAATTACAGTCTTTGATTCCATTGATTCCACCAATGCAGAAGCGCTACGCGCGATCAATCAAGGTCGAGTGGCACCGTTCCTGGTATTGGCAGAGCGGCAGATTTCTGGTCGTGGCCGTAGGGGGCGTAAGTGGGTAAGCCCCTTCGCTGAAAATCTCTATTACAGCCTTGTCCTGCGCATCGAAGGTGGCATGCGCCAGCTTGAGGGCTTGAGTCTGGTGGTCGGTTTGGCGGTTATGCATACCCTGCGAAGGCTGGGCGTGTCGGGAGCTGGATTGAAGTGGCCCAACGACGTGCTGGTTGGAAACAAGAAAATCGCCGGTATCCTCCTCGAGCTTGTAGGTGATCCAGCAGATGTATGCCATGTGGTGTTGGGTATAGGCATCAATGTAAACATGCAGATTGCTGATGAGGTTGACCAGCAATGGACATCGATACGGCTGGAGACAGGCAAAAGCTGTGATCGCAACGTCTTGGTGGCTGAACTGAGTGAGCAACTGCGCGGCTATATCCAGCGCCATCAGGCCGATGGCTTTTCGGCGCTCCAGGAGGAGTGGGAGAAGGGGCATATGTGGCAGGGTCGACCGGTTTCTTTGATTGCCGGCGTTAGTCATATAGAAGGTGTAGTGCTCGGCATTGATGGTCAAGGTGCGTTGCGCTTGATGGTGGATGGCGTGGAAAAAGTATTTAGTGGTGGTGAGCTCAGCCTGAGGTTGCGTGATGATTCTTGAGCTCGACTGTGGGAACAGCTTTATCAAGTGGCGCGTATTGAGTACTGCGGCTGGAGGTCTTTTCGCGGAAGGCGTGGTCGACTCGGATCAAGCGCTGGTGGATAGCCTGCGTGCATTTGACGGCCTATTGCTGCGCAAATGTCGCTTGGTCAGCGTCAGAACCGGTGAAGAAACAGCCGCACTCAGTCGGATTCTTGAGCAGACGTTCGGCGTCTCGGTCGTGTGTGCCAAGTCGGCCAGTGAAATGTCTGGTGTCAGGAATGGCTATGACGACTACGAGCGTCTGGGGCTGGATCGCTGGTTGGCGATGCTTGGTGGTTTTCACCTGGCTGCAGGCGCCTGTCTGATTCTGGATTTCGGCACTGCTGTGACGGCGGATTTTATTAATGCTGAAGGGGAGCATCTCGGCGGTTTTATTTGCCCTGGGATGCCATTGATGCGTAATCAGTTGCGCACTCACACCCGGAATATCCGTTACAGAGATTTGGCCGCTGAGCGAGCTTTGACGAGTCATGCCCCGGGGCGGAGCACTGTCGAGGCGGTGGAGCGTGGATGCTCCTTGATGTTGAGAGGATTTGTCCTGACTCAAATGGAAATGGCTCGATCCTATTGGGGGGAGGGCTTCACCGTCTTTATTACAGGCGGCGACGCTGGATTGGTTGCGGACGTCGTGCCTGATGCTCGGATTGTCCCTGACCTGGTGTTTGTAGGGCTGGCCATGGCGTGTCCTTTATCTTGAGGTTTGTATGCGTTGGTTGTTCCTGCTGCTTGTTGTACTCAATGTGTTCTATTACGTCTGGCATCAGCAGGAAGCGCCCTTGCGTGCAAAAGATGTCACGCCTCTCAGCATGTACCGTGGATCTCAGCAGGACATTCGCTTGCTGAGCGAAGCTAGTGGTGACTCCCGAGAAGTGCCGGGCGCGCGCCGCGCCGGACAGGATTGTCTGTTCTTGGGCGGTTTGAGTCGTGAGGAGGGCGTTTCCGGACTGCAGCAGCGGCTGGTGGCCATGAATGTGAAGGCTCAACCATTGCAAAAGGATCTCCCTGAGCCTGGTTACTGGTTGCGCATTGCGCCCGAAAGCCAGCGTTTATTGGGGGATGTGCAGTTGCAGAACCTTTCCAAGGAATTCAATGAGTTAAAACATAAAATAATGCTGTGTGAAGGGGTTGCACCGCTGGAATAGTTTGCATAGAATGGCGCCCGCTCCACAGCGAACACCTAAACAGGTTGTCAAAGCGGAGCAGTGTCAACGCAGCTAACCTCAGGTTTTTAATGAGAAAATGCTTGACAGAAGGTCGGCATAGTATAGAATGCCGGCTCGCTTAGGAGGGGTTCCCGAGCGGCCAAAGGGATCAGACTGTAAATCTGACGTCTACGACTTCGAAGGTTCGAATCCTTCCCCCTCCACCATTTTTAGCGTGAGCTGCAAGCTCCGCGGGTATAGTTTAGTGGTAGAACCTCAGCCTTCCAAGCTGATGATGCGGGTTCGATTCCCGCTACCCGCTCCAAGTTTGCAGGTTGTGCAAAGTGTTACGCTCTTGTAGCTCAGTTGGTAGAGCACACCCTTGGTAAGGGTGAGGTCAGCGGTTCAAATCCGCTCAAGAGCTCCATATAACAAGGCAGATATGAAAATATCTGCCTTTGTTTTAATGGTAGATATCGTTCGTCTAATTCTTCTGTTGAGGGTGTTATCGATGGCTAAGGAAAAATTTGATCGTTCCCTGCCCCACGTCAACGTAGGGACCATTGGTCACGTTGACCACGGTAAAACCACTCTGACCGCTGCTCTGACTCGCGTCTGCTCCGAAGTTTTCGGTTCGGCCGTAGTTGAATTCGACAAGATCGACAGCGCTCCAGAAGAAAAAGCTCGCGGTATCACCATCAACACCGCACACGTTGAGTACAACTCGCTGATCCGTCACTACGCTCACGTTGACTGCCCAGGTCACGCTGACTATGTGAAGAACATGATCACCGGTGCTGCTCAAATGGACGGCGCTATCCTGGTTTGCTCGGCCGCTGATGGTCCGATGCCACAAACCCGTGAGCACATCCTGCTGTCCCGTCAGGTAGGCGTTCCGTACATCGTGGTTTTCCTGAACAAGGCTGACCTGGTAGACGACGCTGAGCTGCTGGAACTGGTTGAGATGGAAGTTCGCGACCTGCTGTCCACCTACGACTTCCCGGGCGATGACACTCCAATCATCATCGGTTCGGCTCGTATGGCGCTGGAAGGCAAAGACGACAACGAGATGGGCACCACTGCCGTCAAGAAACTGGTTGAAACTCTGGACAGCTACATCCCAGAACCAGTTCGTATGATCGACAAGCCATTCCTGATGCCAATCGAAGACGTATTCTCGATCTCGGGTCGTGGTACTGTTGTGACTGGTCGTATCGAGCGCGGTATCGTTCGCGTTCAAGATGCACTGGAAATCGTTGGTCTGCGCGACACCACCACCACCACCTGCACCGGTGTTGAAATGTTCCGCAAGCTGCTCGACGAAGGTCGTGCTGGCGAGAACTGCGGCGTTCTGCTGCGTGGTACCAAGCGTGACGACGTTGAGCGTGGTCAGGTTCTGGTCAAGCCAGGTTCGGTTAAGCCGCACACCAAGTTCACCGCAGAAGTTTACGTTCTGAGCAAGGAAGAAGGCGGTCGTCACACTCCGTTCTTCAAAGGCTACCGTCCACAGTTCTACTTCCGTACTACTGACGTGACTGGTAACTGCGAGCTGCCAGAAGGCGTTGAAATGGTAATGCCAGGTGACAACATTCAGATGACTGTTACCCTGATCAAAACCATCGCGATGGAAGACGGTCTGCGTTTCGCTATCCGTGAAGGCGGTCGTACCGTCGGCGCTGGCGTCGTAGCCAAAATCATCGAATAAGCGGTTGTAATGTATTTTTCGGGCCGGCATAATGGTCGGCCTGATTTTGTTTTAGGTCAGTAGCTCAATTGGCAGAGCGACGGTCTCCAAAACCGTAGGTTGGGGGTTCGATTCCCTCCTGACCTGCC
The DNA here is from genome assembly GCF_057799175.1 of Pseudomonas sp. 14P5.3.2. Taxonomy (NCBI): domain Bacteria; kingdom Pseudomonadati; phylum Pseudomonadota; class Gammaproteobacteria; order Pseudomonadales; family Pseudomonadaceae; genus Pseudomonas; species Pseudomonas sp. 14P5.3.2. Next base: position 4,044 of record NZ_JBYOKU010000030.1, read on the forward strand.
AGATTCACTCGGTGTGTCTGGCTTTCTTTTCACAGGATCTTCATAGATGACTCCTAAGGCTGAAGCTCAAGGCTCTCGCTTCGATCTGCTCAAGTGGCTTGTAGTAGTTGCTTTGGTGATTGTTGGCGTTGTTGGCAATCAGTATTACGCTGCTTCGCCGATCCTGTACCGTGTACTCGCTTTGCTCGTAATTGCTGCTGTAGCTGCCTTTGTAGGCCTGCAGACCGCAAAGGGCAAGTCGTTCTTTGTACTGGTTAAGGAAGCTCGCACCGAGATTCGTAAAGTCGTATGGCCAACTCGCCAGGAAACCACGCAGACAACGTTGATCGTTGTTGCTGTGGTTATCGTTATGGCGTTGCTGTTGTGGGGTGTTGACTCCCTGCTCGGCTGGCTTGTTTCCTTGATTGTCGGCTAAGGGTGTCCCGTGGCTAAGCGTTGGTACGTTGTGCATGCTTACTCGGGTTACGAGAAGCATGTCATGCGCTCGCTGATTGAGCGCGTAAAGCTGGCTGGCATGGAAGATGGCTTCGGCGAAATTCTGGTTCCCACTGAAGAAGTGGTTGAAATGCGTAATGGCCAGAAGCGCAAAAGCGAACGCAAGTTCTTCCCAGGTTATGTGCTGGTACAGATGGATATGAACGAGGGTACTTGGCACTTGGTCAAGGATACTCCTCGGGTGATGGGCTTCATTGGCGGTACCGCCGACAAGCCCGCTCCAATCACCGACAAAGAGGCGGAAGCCATTCTGCGTCGCGTGGCCGATGGTAGCGATAAGCCGAAGCCGAAGACTCTGTTTGAGCCAGGTGAGGTGGTTCGTGTTACTGACGGGCCATTCGCTGACTTTAACGGCACTGTCGAAGAAGTTAACTACGAAAAGAGCCGTGTCCAGGTGGCAGTGCTTATTTTCGGTCGCTCTACCCCGGTAGAGTTGGAGTTCAGTCAGGTCGAAAAGGTCTAGCTGAACAAGCATCCCAACCCCGCAGCCCTAGGCTGTGGGGTTTTGTCGTCACTGGGATAAACGCGCAAGTAACCGGGGAGCCTTTCGAGGCGTTCGAACCCGTAATTGGAGTGCCTCATGGCCAAGAAGATTACCGCTTACATCAAGCTGCAAGTGAAGGCCGCTCAGGCTAACCCAAGCCCACCTGTTGGTCCTGCTCTGGGTCAGCACGGCGTGAACATCATGGAATTCTGCAAGGCTTTCAACGCCCGTACTCAGGGTCTTGAAGCAGGTCTGCCGACTCCAGTGATCATCACTGTCTACAGCGACCGTAGCTTCACTTTCGAAACCAAATCCACCCCTGCTTCGGTTCTGCTGAAGAAGGCGGCCGGTCTGACCAGCGGTTCCGCTCGTCCGAACACCGTTAAGGTTGGCACTGTTACCCGTGCTCAGCTGGAAGAAATCGCGAAAACCAAAAACGCGGATCTGACTGCAGCTGATATGGATGCAGCCGTGCGTACTATCGCCGGTTCTGCTCGTAGCATGGGCCTTAACGTGGAGGGTGTGTAATGGCTAAGCTGACCAAGCGTCAAAAGGCTATCGCCGGCAAAATCGAAGCAGGCAAGGCCTACAACATTGTAGACGCTGCTGCTCTGCTGGCTGAGCTGTCGACTGTCAAGTTCAGCGAGTCGTTCGACGTTGCTGTAAACCTGGGTGTAGACCCGCGTAAATCCGACCAGGTTGTTCGTAGCGCTACTGTGCTACCACACGGCACTGGCAAGACCGTTCGCGTTGCTGTGTTCACCCAGGGTCCAGCTGCTGAGGCCGCTCTGGCTGCCGGCGCTGACCGTGTAGGTATGGACGACCTGGCTGCCGAAATGAAAGGCGGCGACCTGAACTATGACGTAGTGATCGCATCTCCGGATGCCATGCGCGTTGTAGGTCAACTGGGTCAGATCCTCGGTCCACGTGGCCTGATGCCTAACCCGAAAGTCGGCACCGTAACTCCAGACGTAGCCACCGCGGTTAAAAACGCCAAGGCTGGTCAGGTTCGTTATCGCACCGACAAAAACGGCATCATCCACACCTCCGTTGGCAAGATCGGCTTCGATGCCGTCAAGCTGAAGGAAAACGTTGAAGCCCTGATCGCTGATCTGAAGCGTATCAAGCCAGCTTCCTCGAAAGGTATTTACGTCAAGCGCGTTACCCTGAGCACCACTATGGGCCCAGGTCTGGTTATCGACCAGAGCTCGCTGGACGCGTAAGACAAAGGTTGGTGCGATTATTCGCGCCAATTGAAAGATTGGGGTCCCTGCCTGGCGGGGGCTATCCAAGACCGTAGGCGGCGCAAGCCTTAAACCACAAGCCTACGCAGATGGTGCTCCCGGTTCCTTACCGAATCAGACACCAAAACGACATTCGGTTTCGATCGAGTGAAACGGTAACAAGCAGGAGTTAAACCCGTGGCAATTAATCTCGAAGACAAGAAGGCCATCGTCGCTGAAGTCAACGAGGCTGCCAAAGTCGCTCTGTCCGCTGTCGTGGTTGATGCACGTGGCGTAACAGTAGGCGCAATGACCGGACTCCGTAAAGAGGCTCGTGAAGCTGGCGTTTACGTACGTGTTGTACGTAACACCCTGCTCAAGCGCGCTGTTGCTGACACTGAATACAGTGTTCTCAACGACGTGTTCACCGGCCCGACCCTGATTGCATTCTCGAACGAACATCCGGGCGCTGCTGCCCGTATCTTCAAAGAGTTTGCCAAGGGTCAGGACAAGTTCGAGATCAAGGCAGCTGCGTTCGAGGGCAAGTTCCTCGCAGCTAATCAGATCGACGTACTGGCAACTCTGCCGACCCGTGACGAAGCAATTTCTCAGCTGATGAGCGTGATTCAAGGCGCTACCAGCAAATTGGCTCGTACACTGGCGGCAATTCGCGACCAGAAAGAAGCTGCTGCAGCCTAAGGCTCGTCAACTTCTCGCGTTTTTTGTTTATTTCGATGGTCGCGTAGGCCGTCCCCCAATTCAGGAATTGAGTCATGTCTCTGACTAACGAACAAATCATCGAAGCAATCGGCCAGAAATCCGTAGTGGAAATCGTTGAGCTGATCAAAGCGATGGAAGAAACCTTCGGCGTTACCGCTGCTGCCGCTTCGGCTGGTCCAGCTGCTGCTGCCGCTGTTGTTGAAGAGCAAACCGAGTTCAACGTTGTTCTGCTGGAAGCTGGCGAGAAGAAGGTTAACGTGATCAAGGCAGTTCGTGAACTGACTGGTCTGGGCCTGAAAGAAGCCAAAGAGAAAGTAGACGGCGCTCCTCAGGTTGTAGCTGAAGGCGTTTCGAAAGAAGCTGCTGAAGACGCTAAGAAGAAGCTGGAAGAAGCAGGCGCTAAAGTCGAACTGAAATAAGTATCGACTTTGCTCCTCCAGCCCGAGCGTCAAGCGACAGGCTGATGGCTGGTGGCTCTTGCCACCGGCCTTTTTCCGTTATTGGCAGCCGACTGGGTCGGTGCTGATAAAGGTGCTGTAACCACCCGATGCGGTGGCGCAAACCATGGGGTTTGCACGATTTTCTGGCTGCTCCCGTCGGGAGGGGCCAAACAAGCAGGTGACCAAGCTGGGGAACGCTGATGGCTTACTCATATACTGAGAAAAAACGTATCCGCAAGGACTTTAGCAAGTTGCCGGACGTCATGGATGTGCCGTACCTCCTGGCCATCCAGCTGGATTCGTATCGTGAATTCTTGCAAGCGGGAGCGACTAAAGATCAGTTCCGCGACGTGGGCCTGCATGCGGCCTTCAAATCCGTTTTCCCGATCATCAGCTACTCCGGCAATGCTGCGCTGGAGTACGTCGGTTATCGCCTGGGCGAACCGGCATTTGATGTCAAAGAATGCGTATTGCGCGGTGTAACTTTCGCCGTACCTTTGCGGGTAAAAGTGCGCCTGATCATTTTCGACAAAGAATCGTCGAACAAAGCGATCAAGGACATCAAAGAGCAAGAAGTCTACATGGGCGAAATCCCATTGATGACTGAGAACGGTACCTTCGTAATCAACGGTACCGAGCGTGTTATCGTTTCCCAGCTGCACCGTTCCCCGGGCGTGTTCTTCGACCACGACCGCGGCAAGACGCACAGCTCCGGTAAACTGCTTTACTCCGCGCGCATCATCCCTTACCGCGGTTCGTGGCTGGACTTTGAGTTCGACCCGAAAGACTGCGTGTTCGTGCGTATCGACCGTCGTCGCAAGCTGCCGGCTTCGGTACTGCTGCGCGCGCTCGGCTACACCACCGAAGAAGTGCTGGACGCGTTCTACACCACCAACGTATTCCACGTTAAAGGCGAAGGCCTGAGCCTGGAACTGGTGCCTCAGCGTCTGCGCGGTGAAGTGGCTGTCCTCGATATCCAGGACGATAAAGGCAAGGTTATTGTCGAGCAGGGCCGTCGTATTACTGCCCGCCACATCAACCAGCTGGAAAAAGCCGGGATCAAAGAGCTGGACGTGCCTCTGGACTACGTCCTGGGTCGCACCACCGCCAAGGTCATCGTGCATCCGGCCACCGGCGAAATCCTGGCAGAGTGCAACACCGAACTGTCGACTGAAGTCCTGGCGAAAATCGCCAAGGCCGGCGTCGTTCGTATCGAAACTCTGTACACCAACGACATCGACTGCGGTCCGTTCGTCTCCGACACGCTGAAGATCGACTCCACCAGCAACCAATTGGAAGCGCTGGTCGAGATCTATCGCATGATGCGTCCAGGCGAGCCGCCAACCAAAGACGCTGCCGAAACCCTGTTCAACAACCTGTTCTTCAGCCCTGAGCGCTATGACCTGTCTGCGGTCGGCCGGATGAAGTTCAACCGTCGTATCGGTCGTACCGAGATCGAAGGTTCGGGCGTGCTGTGCAAGGAAGACATCGTCGCGGTACTGAAGACTCTGGTCGACATCCGTAACGGTAAAGGCATCGTCGATGACATCGACCACCTGGGTAACCGTCGTGTTCGCTGCGTAGGCGAAATGGCCGAGAACCAGTTCCGCGTTGGCCTGGTACGTGTTGAGCGTGCGGTCAAAGAGCGTCTGTCGATGGCTGAAAGCGAAGGCCTGATGCCGCAAGACCTGATCAACGCCAAGCCAGTGGCTGCGGCGGTGAAAGAGTTCTTCGGTTCCAGCCAGCTCTCGCAGTTCATGGACCAGAACAACCCGCTGTCCGAGATCACCCACAAGCGTCGCGTCTCTGCACTCGGCCCTGGCGGTCTGACTCGTGAGCGCGCAGGCTTTGAAGTCCGTGACGTACACCCGACTCACTACGGTCGTGTCTGCCCGATTGAAACGCCGGAAGGTCCGAACATCGGTCTGATCAACTCCCTGGCTGCTTATGCCCGCACCAACCAGTACGGCTTCCTGGAAAGCCCGTACCGCGTGGTGAAAGAGGGTGTGGTCACTGACGAGATCGTGTTCCTGTCCGCCATTGAAGAAGCCGATCACGTGATCGCGCAGGCTTCGGCGACCATGAACGACCAGAAAGTCCTGATCGACGAGCTGGTAGCCGTACGTCACCTGAACGAATTCACCGTCAAGGCGCCGGAAGACGTCACCCTGATGGACGTATCGCCGAAGCAGGTAGTTTCGGTTGCAGCGTCGCTGATTCCGTTCCTCGAGCACGACGACGCCAACCGTGCGTTGATGGGTTCGAACATGCAGCGTCAAGCTGTACCAACCCTGCGCGCTGACAAGCCGCTGGTAGGTACCGGCATGGAGCGTAACGTGGCTCGCGACTCCGGCGTTTGCGTCGTGGCTCGTCGTGGCGGCGTGATCGACTCTGTTGATGCCAGCCGTATCGTGGTTCGTGTTGCCGATGACGAAGTTGAAACCGGTGAAGCTGGTGTCGACATCTACAACCTGACCAAATACACCCGCTCGAACCAGAACACCTGCATCAACCAGCGTCCGCTGGTGAGAAAGGGCGATCGCGTTCAGCGTAGCGACATCATGGCCGACGGCCCGTCCACCGACATGGGTGAACTGGCACTGGGTCAGAACATGCGCATCGCGTTCATGGCATGGAACGGCTTCAACTTCGAAGACTCCATCTGCCTGTCCGAGCGTGTGGTTCAGGAAGACCGCTTCACCACGATCCACATCCAGGAACTGACCTGTGTGGCCCGTGACACCAAGCTTGGCCCAGAGGAAATCACTGCAGACATCCCGAACGTGGGTGAAGCTGCACTGAACAAGCTGGACGAAGCCGGTATCGTTTACGTAGGTGCTGAAGTCGGCGCAGGCGACATCCTGGTAGGTAAGGTCACTCCGAAAGGCGAGACCCAACTGACTCCGGAAGAAAAACTGCTGCGTGCGATCTTCGGTGAAAAAGCCAGCGACGTTAAAGACACCTCCCTGCGTGTACCTACCGGTACCAAAGGTACTGTCATCGACGTACAGGTCTTCACCCGCGACGGCGTTGAGCGTGATGCTCGTGCACTGTCGATCGAGAAGTCCCAGCTGGACGAGATCCGCAAGGATCTGAACGAAGAGTTCCGTATCGTTGAAGGCGCGACCTTCGAACGTCTGCGCTCCGCTCTGGTAGGCCACAAGGCTGAAGGCGGCGCCGGTCTGAAGAAAGGTCAGGACATCACCGACGAAGTTCTCGACGGTCTTGAGCATGGTCAGTGGTTCAAACTGCGCATGGCTGAAGATGCTCTGAACGAGCAGCTCGAGAAGGCTCAGGCCTACATCGTTGATCGCCGCCGTCTGCTGGACGACAAGTTCGAAGACAAGAAGCGCAAACTGCAGCAGGGCGATGACCTGGCTCCAGGCGTGCTGAAAATCGTCAAGGTTTACCTGGCAATCCGTCGTCGCATCCAGCCGGGCGACAAGATGGCCGGTCGTCACGGTAACAAAGGTGTGGTCTCCGTGATCATGCCGGTTGAAGACATGCCGCACGATGCCAATGGCACCCCGGTCGACGTCGTTCTCAACCCGCTGGGCGTACCTTCGCGTATGAACGTTGGTCAGATCCTTGAAACCCACCTGGGCCTCGCGGCCAAAGGTTTGGGCGAGAAGATCAACCGGATGGTCGAAGAGCAGCGTAAAGTCGCTGAACTGCGCACCTTCCTGGACGAGATCTACAACCAGATCGGCGGTCGTAACGAAGATCTGGACAGCTTCTCCGATCAGGAAATCCTGGATCTGGCGAAGAACCTGCGTGGCGGCGTTCCAATGGCCACTCCAGTGTTCGACGGTGCCAAGGAAAGCGAAATCAAGGCCATGCTGAAACTGGCAGACCTGCCGGAAAGCGGCCAGATGCAGCTGACTGACGGCCGTACCGGCAACAAGTTCGAGCGTCCAGTTACCGTTGGCTACATGTACATGCTGAAGCTGAACCACTTGGTAGACGACAAGATGCACGCGCGTTCTACCGGTTCGTACAGCCTTGTTACCCAGCAGCCGCTGGGTGGTAAGGCGCAGTTCGGTGGTCAGCGTTTCGGGGAGATGGAGGTCTGGGCACTGGAAGCATACGGTGCTGCTTACACTCTGCAAGAAATGCTCACAGTGAAGTCGGACGATGTGAACGGCCGTACCAAGATGTACAAAAACATCGTGGATGGCGATCACCGTATGGAGCCGGGCATGCCCGAGTCCTTCAACGTGTTGATCAAGGAAATTCGTTCCCTCGGCATCGATATCGATCTGGAAACCGAATAACACGTGACGCGATCGAGAGCGGGGCAGGATTGCCCGCTCTCTGCTCCGCCAGGAGGAAAGGCCTTGAAAGACCTACTGAATTTGCTGAAAAACCAGGGTCAAGTCGAAGAGTTCGACGCCATCCGTATCGGATTGGCCTCGCCTGAGATGATCCGCTCGTGGTCGTTCGGTGAAGTTAAAAAGCCGGAAACCATCAACTACCGTACGTTCAAACCTGAGCGTGACGGTCTGTTCTGCGCCAAGATCTTTGGCCCGGTAAAGGATTACGAGTGCCTGTGCGGTAAGTACAAGCGCTTGAAGCACCGTGGTGTGATCTGCGAGAAGTGCGGCGTTGAAGTTGCACTGGCCAAGGTTCGTCGTGAGCGCATGGCGCACATCGAACTGGCTTCGCCGGTTGCCCACATCTGGTTCCTGAAATCGCTGCCGTCCCGTATCGGCCTGCTGATGGACATGACCCTGCGTGATATCGAACGCGTTCTCTACTTCGAGAGCTATGTCGTTATCGACCCGGGCATGACCACCCTTGAAAAAGGTCAGCTGCTGAACGATGAGCAGTACTTCGAAGCGCTGGAAGAGTTCGGTGACGACTTCGACGCCCGCATGGGTGCAGAAGCTGTCCGTGAACTGCTGCACGCTATCGACCTGGAGCACGAGATTGGCCGTCTGCGCGAAGAGATTCCGCAAACCAACTCCGAAACCAAGATCAAGAAGCTGTCCAAGCGTCTGAAGTTGATGGAAGCCTTCCAGGGTTCCGGCAACCTGCCAGAGTGGATGGTGCTGACCGTTCTGCCGGTTCTGCCGCCAGATCTGCGTCCACTGGTCCCGCTGGATGGCGGTCGCTTCGCGACTTCCGACCTCAACGATCTGTATCGTCGAGTGATCAACCGTAACAACCGTTTGAAGCGCCTGCTGGATCTGTCCGCTCCGGACATCATCGTGCGCAACGAAAAGCGTATGTTGCAGGAAGCTGTCGATGCCCTGCTCGACAACGGTCGTCGTGGCCGCGCTATCACCGGTTCGAACAAGCGTCCTCTGAAATCCCTGGCTGACATGATCAAGGGTAAGCAAGGTCGTTTCCGTCAGAACTTGCTCGGTAAGCGTGTTGACTACTCCGGTCGTTCGGTAATTACCGTAGGTCCGACCCTGCGTCTGCACCAGTGCGGTCTGCCGAAGAAGATGGCTCTCGAGCTGTTCAAACCGTTCATTTTCGGCAAGCTGGAAATGCGTGGTCTCGCGACCACCATCAAAGCGGCCAAGAAAATGGTCGAGCGCGAACTGCCAGAGGTTTGGGACGTTCTCGCTGAAGTGATTCGCGAACACCCGGTTCTTCTCAACCGTGCACCGACCCTTCACCGTCTGGGTATCCAGGCGTTTGAACCGGTACTGATCGAAGGTAAGGCTATCCAGCTGCACCCTCTGGTCTGCGCCGCGTACAACGCCGACTTCGACGGCGACCAAATGGCCGTGCACGTACCGCTGACGCTGGAAGCCCAGCTCGAAGCGCGTGCGTTGATGATGTCGACCAACAACATTCTGTCGCCAGCCAACGGTGAGCCAATCATCGTTCCGTCGCAGGACGTTGTATTGGGTCTGTACTACATGACTCGTGAAGCGATCAACGCCAAGGGCGAAGGTCGCGTATTCGCGGATCTGCAGGAAGTTGACCGTGTGTTCCGTGCCGGCGAAGCCGCACTGCACGCCAAGGTCAAGGTTCGTATCAACGAAACCGTCAACGACCGTGACGGCAACAGCGTGAGCGGTACCCGTATCGTCGACACTACCGTCGGCCGTGCGCTGCTGTTCCAGGTTGTGCCAAAAGGTCTGTCGTACGACGTCGTCAACCTGCCGATGAAGAAAAAGGCGATCTCCAAGCTGATCAACCAGTGCTACCGCGTGGTTGGTCTGAAAGAGACCGTGATCTTCGCTGACCAGTTGATGTACACCGGTTTCGCTTACTCGACCATCTCCGGCGTTTCCATCGGCGTTAACGACTTCGTTATCCCGGACGAAAAAGCCCGCATCATCGGTGCAGCCACCGACGAAGTGAAAGAGATCGAGAGCCAGTACGCCTCCGGCCTGGTAACCCAGGGCGAGAAGTACAACAAAGTGATCGACCTTTGGTCGAAGGCGAACGACGAAGTTTCCAAGGCGATGATGGCCAACCTCTCGAAAGAGAAAGTCATCGACCGTCACGGCAATGAAGTCGACCAAGAGTCCTTCAACTCGATGTACATGATGGCCGACTCGGGTGCGCGGGGTTCCGCAGCACAGATTCGTCAGCTGGCCGGTATGCGTGGTCTGATGGCCAAGCCGGACGGTTCCATCATTGAAACGCCGATTACTGCGAACTTCCGTGAAGGTCTGAGCGTACTCCAGTACTTCATCTCGACTCACGGTGCTCGTAAAGGTCTGGCGGATACCGCGTTGAAAACCGCGAACTCCGGTTACCTGACTCGTCGTCTGGTAGACGTGGCGCAGGATCTGGTTGTAACCGAGATCGATTGCGGCACCGAACACGGTCTGCTGATGACTCCGCACATTGAAGGCGGTGACGTTGTAGAGCCGTTGGGTGAGCGCGTATTGGGTCGTGTTATTGCCCGTGACGTATTCAAGCCAGGCACCGAGGACGTCATCGTTCCTGCCGGTACTCTGGTAGACGAGAAGTGGGTCGAGTTCATCGAGCTGAACAGCATCGACGAAGTTATCGTGCGTTCGCCGATCAGCTGCGAAACCCGCTATGGCATTTGCGCCAAGTGCTACGGCCGTGATCTGGCGCGTGGTCACCAGGTGAACATCGGTGAAGCGGTCGGCGTTATCGCTGCCCAGTCCATCGGTGAGCCGGGTACCCAGCTGACCATGCGTACGTTCCACATCGGTGGTGCGGCAAGCCGTACTTCCGCTGCCGACAGCGTTCAGGTGAAGAATGGCGGTACTGTCCGTCTGCACAACCTGAAACACGTTGAGCGTGTGGATGGCCATCTGGTTGCTGTGTCCCGTTCCGGTGAGCTGGCAATCGCTGATGACTTCGGTCGTGAGCGCGAGCGTTACAAGCTGCCGTACGGTGCCGTGATTTCGGTTAAAGAAGGTGACAAGGTCGACGCTGGCGCAATCGTGGCCAAGTGGGATCCGCACACTCACCCGATCGTTACCGAAATGAAAGGTACCGTGACCTACGTGGGCATGGAAGAAGGCATCACGATCAAGCGTCAGACTGACGAATTGACCGGTATGACCAACATTGAAGTACTCGACGCGAAGGATCGTCCAGCTGCGGGCAAAGAAATCCGTCCAGCAGTGAAGATGGTCGACGACAACGGCAAGGATCTGTTGCTGCCAGGCACTGACGTTATCGCTCAGTACTTCCTGCCAGCCAACGCCCTGGTCGGTGTGGCGGACGGTGCGAAGATCGCGATCGGTGATGTTATCGCTCGTATCCCGCAAGAAACTTCGAAGACTCGTGACATCACCGGTGGTCTGCCGCGTGTTGCCGACTTGTTCGAAGCCCGTCGTCCGAAAGAAGCGTCGATTCTGGCTGAAGTCAGCGGCACCATCGCGTTCGGTAAAGAGACCAAGGGCAAGCGCCGTCTGGTCATTACCCCGAACGACGGTAGCGATCCGTACGAAGAGCTGATTCCGAAGTGGCGTCACCTGAACGTGTTCGAAGGCGAACAGGTAAACCGCGGCGAAGTTATCTCTGACGGTCCAAGCGATCCACACGACATCCTGCGTCTGCTGGGTGTGAGCGCGCTGGCCAAGTACATCGTGAACGAGATCCAGGACGTTTACCGTCTGCAAGGCGTGAAGATCAACGACAAGCACATCGAGACCATCCTGCGTCAGATGCTGCGTAAAGTTGAGATCTCCGAGTCCGGCGATTCCAGCTTCATCAAGGGCGACCAGATGGAACTGACTCACGTACTGGTAGAGAACGAGCGTCTGAGTGCGGAAGACAAGTTTGTCTCCAAGTTCACCCGCGTTCTGCTGGGTATCACCAAGGCGTCGTTGTCCACCGAATCGTTCATCTCGGCGGCTTCCTTCCAGGAAACCACTCGCGTACTGACCGAAGCGGCAGTCACCGGCAAGCGCGATTACCTGCGCGGCCTGAAAGAAAACGTGGTTGTGGGTCGTCTGATCCCGGCCGGTACCGGTCTGGCTTATCACAGCGAGCGCAAGCGTCGCCGTGATGCAGACAAGCCGTTGCGCGTAAGCGCCAGTGAAGTGGAAGCTGCACTGACCGAAGCGCTGAACTCGAGCGGTAACTGAGTTCTGCGGTAAATAAGCTGAGGCCCTGATCACTCCGTTCGTCGAATCGAGACAAATTGTCAAGGTTCGACGGGCGGGGAGGTCGGGGCCTTGCCTTGACTGGGGACAAGATCCTCTTTAGACTCTTGATCCCCTAAATTTGGCGGGAATCCGTTCCTGCCATTTTGCTTTTCTTGCAAGACAATAGCGTCGCAAGACAACAGTGGAGCTAGTAGATGGCAACTATCAACCAGCTGGTACGTCAGCCGCGTAAGCGTATCGTCGAGAAATCCGACGTGCCTGCGCTGCAGAACTGCCCGCAACGTCGTGGCGTGTGCACCCGTGTGTACACCACTACGCCGAAAAAACCTAACTCGGCACTGCGTAAAGTATGCCGTGTGCGTCTGACCAACGGTTTCGAGGTTTCCTCGTACATCGGTGGTGAAGGCCACAACCTGCAAGAGCACAGCGTGGTACTGATCCGCGGCGGTCGTGTAAAAGACTTGCCAGGTGTTCGTTACCACACCGTTCGCGGCTCCTTGGATACTTCCGGCGTTAAAGGCCGTAACCAGGGTCGTTCGAAGTACGGTACCAAGCGTCCGAAGTAATCGGCCGTTTTGCAGATTTTCATTTTATTGAGTCGATAAGAGTAAGGTCGGGCTTGCATCCACTGGATCTGTCCCGAACTAACCTGAAGACCGCTTGAGGGCTTATCATGCCAAGACGTCGCGTAGCAGCAAAGCGTGAGATTCTGGACGATCCGAAATACGGAAGCCAGATCCTCGCCAAATTCATGAACCACGTTATGGAAAGCGGCAAGAAAGCCGTTGCCGAGCGTATCGTTTATGGTGCCCTGGAAACCGTGAAGGCTCGTAAGGCCGGCACCGATCCCCTGGAACTCTTCGAAAAAGCACTCGACGCCATCGCTCCGCTGGTCGAAGTGAAGTCGCGCCGCGTTGGTGGTGCTACTTACCAGGTTCCGGTCGAGGTTCGTCCTTCCCGCCGTAACGCTCTGGCAATGCGCTGGTTGGTAGACTTCGCCCGTAAGCGTGGCGAGAAGTCTATGGCTCTGCGCTTGGCTGGCGAACTGCTGGATGCTGCTGAAGGTAAAGGTGCTGCTGTTAAGAAGCGTGAAGACGTGCACCGTATGGCCGAAGCCAACAAAGCTTTCTCGCACTACCGCTTCTAATTTTAGCTTCACTAATTTTGCGAGGGCTTTATGGCTCGTACTACTCCGATTAGTCGCTACCGTAACATCGGTATCGTCGCTCACGTGGATGCTGGTAAAACCACCACCACCGAGCGCGTCCTTTTTTACACCGGCAAAAGTCACAAAATGGGCGAGGTGCATGACGGCGCCGCGACCACAGACTGGATGGTGCAGGAGCAGGAGCGTGGTATTACCATTACTTCTGCTGCTATCACCGCCTTCTGGAAAGGTTCCGAGAAGCAGTATGCGCATGAGCACCGCTTCAACGTCATCGATACCCCAGGCCACGTAGACTTCACTATTGAAGTTGAGCGTTCCCTGCGCGTACTCGACGGCGCTGTCGTTGTATTCTGCGGTACTTCGGGTGTTGAGCCTCAGTCGGAAACCGTATGGCGTCAAGCCAACAAATACGGCGTTCCACGTCTTGTTTACGTAAACAAGATGGACCGTGCTGGTGCCAACTTCCTGCGAGTGATCGGTCAGATCAAACAGCGTCTGGGTCACACTCCGGTGCCGATTCAGCTGGCTATCGGTTCGGAAGATAACTTCCAGGGCCAGATCGACCTGATCAACATGCAGGCTGTTTACTGGAACGACTCTGACAAGGGTATGGTTCCTGTTCGCAAGGAAATCCCTGCGGACATGCTCGAGCTCGCCACCGAATGGCGCAGCAACATGGTTGAGGCTGCGGCCGAAGCCAGCGAAGAGCTGATGAACAAGTACCTGGAAGGCGAAGAGCTGTCGATCGAAGAGATCAAGGCCGCTCTGCGTCAGCGCACTATCGCTGGCGAAATCGTTCTGGCTGTGTGCGGTTCGTCGTTCAAGAACAAGGGTGTTCCCCTGGTTCTCGACGCCGTTATCGACTTCCTGCCTGCTCCAACCGACATTCCTGCGATCAAGGGTTCCAACCCTGATAACGAGGAAGAGGAAATGGAGCGTCACGCAAGTGACGACGAGCCGTTCGCGGCACTGGCGTTCAAAATCGCTACCGACCCATTCGTGGGTACCTTGACCTTCGTCCGCGTTTACTCGGGCGTGTTGAACTCCGGCGACGGCGTGATCAACTCGGTTAAAGGTAAAAAAGAGCGCGTGGGTCGTATGGTGCAAATGCACGCAAACGCCCGTGAAGAGATCAAGGAAGTACGCGCTGGCGACATCGCGGCCCTGATCGGCATGAAGGACGTCACCACTGGTGAAACCCTCTGCAACGCTGACAAGCCAATCATCCTGGTTCGTATGGACTTCCCGGAGCCGGTTATTTCGGTTGCCGTAGAGCCTAAGACCAAGGATGACCAGGAAAAAATGGGTATCGCTCTGGGCAAACTGGCTCAGGAAGACCCGTCTTTCCGCGTTAAGACTGATGAAGAGACTGGTCAGACGATCATCTCCGGCATGGGCGAGCTGCACCTGGACATCCTGGTTGACCGGATGCGCCGTGAGTTCAACGTCGAAGCCAACATCGGCAAGCCTCAAGTTTCGTACCGTGAGCGCATCACGAAGAACTGCGAAATCGAAGGCAAGTTCGTTCGCCAGTCCGGCGGTCGTGGCCAGTTCGGCCACTGCTGGATCCGTTTTGCTCCTGCTGACGAAGGTCAGGAAGGTCTGCAATTCGTGAACGAAGTAGTAGGTGGTGTGGTTCCTAAGGAATACATCCCGGCTATCCAGAAGGGTATCGAAGAGCAGATGAAGAACGGCGTTGTTGCCGGCTATCCGCTGATCGGCCTGAAGGCTACCGTGTTCGATGGTTCTTACCACGACGTCGACTCCAACGAGATGGCGTTCAAGGTGGCTGCTTCCATGGCGACCAAGCAACTGGCCCAGAAGGGTGGTGGTGAGTTGCTCGAGCCGATCATGGCGGTAGAGGTTGTTACGCCTGAAGACTATATGGGTGATGTAATGGGCGACCTTAACCGTCGTCGCGGCATGATCCAGGGTATGGAAGACACAGTGTCCGGCAAGGTTATCCGTGCCGAGGTTCCACTGGGTGAGATGTTCGGTTATGCGACCGACGTTCGTTCCATGTCTCAGGGTCGCGCAAGCTACTCTATGGAATTCAAAAAATACGATACGGCTCCGTCGCACATCGTCGAATCCGTAACCAAAAAACAAGGCTGATTCAGCCCCTTTAGGCTAGGAGTTAATTGTCGTGGCTAAAGAAA
Source organism: Pseudomonas sp. 14P5.3.2 (assembly GCF_057799175.1). Classification (NCBI taxonomy): domain Bacteria; kingdom Pseudomonadati; phylum Pseudomonadota; class Gammaproteobacteria; order Pseudomonadales; family Pseudomonadaceae; genus Pseudomonas; species Pseudomonas sp. 14P5.3.2. The sequence continues at coordinate 19,291 of NZ_JBYOKU010000030.1, forward strand.
AATTTGATCGTTCCCTACCGCACGTCAACGTTGGCACCATCGGTCACGTTGACCACGGTAAAACCACTCTGACCGCTGCTCTGACTCGCGTCTGCTCCGAAGTTTTCGGTTCGGCCGTAGTTGAATTCGACAAGATCGACAGCGCTCCAGAAGAAAAAGCTCGCGGTATCACCATCAACACCGCACACGTTGAGTACAACTCGCTGATCCGTCACTACGCTCACGTTGACTGCCCAGGTCACGCTGACTATGTGAAGAACATGATCACCGGTGCTGCTCAAATGGACGGCGCTATCCTGGTTTGCTCGGCCGCTGATGGTCCGATGCCACAAACCCGTGAGCACATCCTGCTGTCCCGTCAGGTAGGCGTTCCGTACATCGTGGTTTTCCTGAACAAGGCTGACCTGGTAGACGACGCTGAGCTGCTGGAACTGGTTGAGATGGAAGTTCGCGACCTGCTGTCCACCTACGACTTCCCGGGCGATGACACTCCAATCATCATCGGTTCGGCTCGTATGGCGCTGGAAGGCAAAGACGACAACGAGATGGGCACCACTGCCGTCAAGAAACTGGTTGAAACTCTGGACAGCTACATCCCAGAACCAGTTCGTATGATCGACAAGCCATTCCTGATGCCAATCGAAGACGTATTCTCGATCTCGGGTCGTGGTACTGTTGTGACTGGTCGTATCGAGCGCGGTATCGTTCGCGTTCAAGATGCACTGGAGATCGTTGGTCTGCGCGACACCACCACCACCACCTGCACCGGTGTTGAAATGTTCCGCAAGCTGCTCGACGAAGGTCGTGCTGGCGAGAACTGCGGCGTTCTGCTGCGTGGTACCAAGCGTGACGACGTTGAGCGTGGTCAGGTTCTGGTCAAGCCAGGTTCGGTTAAGCCGCACACCAAGTTCACCGCAGAAGTTTACGTTCTGAGCAAGGAAGAAGGCGGTCGTCACACTCCGTTCTTCAAAGGCTACCGTCCACAGTTCTACTTCCGTACTACTGACGTGACTGGTAACTGCGAGCTGCCAGAAGGCGTTGAAATGGTAATGCCAGGTGACAACATTCAGATGACTGTTACCCTGATCAAAACCATCGCGATGGAAGATGGTCTGCGTTTCGCTATCCGTGAAGGCGGTCGTACCGTCGGCGCTGGCGTCGTAGCCAAAATCATCGAGTAATTCTCTTTTATAGAGTCTGCTTGATGAATTGAAAAAGCCCCCGCTCAGCGGGGGCTTTTTTATTGGGTTGACACCTATCTGGGGCGTCTATAGAATTGCGCCTCCTTTTAACGGGCGTATTGCGCCCGGTGGGAATAGCAGCCGGAGTCTGAAATCCAATGCAAAATCAGCAAATCCGTATCAGGTTGAAGGCTTTTGACCATCGCCTGATCGACCAATCAACCCAGGAAATCGTGGAAACCGCGAAACGTACTGGTGCTCAAGTGCGTGGTCCAATTCCACTGCCTACCCGTAAAGAGCGGTTCACCGTTCTGGTTTCCCCGCACGTCAACAAAGACGCGCGTGACCAGTACGAAATCCGCACTCATAAGCGCGTTCTGGACATCGTCCAGCCAACGGATAAAACCGTTGATGCTCTTATGAAGCTTGATCTTGCGGCCGGTGTGGAAGTGCAGATCAGCCTCGGCTAAGACTCGGTCTTGGTCGTGTAACGCTCTGAAATGGGCGGCCATAGCGGGTGAAAGCCCCGTACACTCATGAGGTTTACAACATGACTATTGGTGTAGTCGGTCGTAAATGCGGTATGACCCGTATTTTCACCGAAGAAGGTGTCTCCATTCCGGTCACGGTCATTGAGATCGAGCCGAATCGCGTCACCCAGTTCAAAACTGAAGAGACCGATGGCTATCGTGCAGTGCAAGTCACTGTCGGCGAGCGTCGTGCTTCGCGTGTAACAGCAGCTCAGGCTGGCCACTTCGCTAAAGCGAACGTTGCCGCTGGTCGCACTACCATGGAATTCCGTCTTGAAGAAGGCGAGTACCAGGCTGGCGATCTGATCAACGCTGAAATCTTCGCCGCTGGTCAACTGGTTGATGTAACCGGTCAGTCCAAAGGTAAAGGCTTCCAGGGTACGATCAAGCGTTGGAATTTCCGCGGGCAAGATAACACCCACGGTAACTCCGTATCCCACCGCGTCCCAGGCTCTATCGGCCAGTGCCAGACTCCTGGTCGTGTATTCAAGGGCAAAAAAATGTCCGGTCATATGGGCGCTGAGCGCGTGACCGTGCAGTCCCTGGAAGTAGTGCGCGTGGACGCTGAACGCAATCTGTTGTTGGTCAAGGGCGCTGTTCCTGGCGCTACTGGCGGCAACCTGGTTGTACGTCCAGCAGCCAAGGCTCGCGGTTAAGGGGAAGCTGACATGCAATTAAATGTAAATGACGCTCAAGCGATCGAAGTTTCCGAACTGACATTTGGCGGCGAATTCAACGAGACGCTGGTTCACCAAGCAGTCGTGGCCTACATGGCCGGCGGCCGTCAAGGTAGCAAGCAGCAAAAGACCCGTTCCGACGTTCGTGGTGGCGGCAAGCGCCCATGGCGTCAGAAAGGTACTGGCCGTGCTCGTGCCGGTACTATCCGTAGCCCAATCTGGCGTGGCGGCGGTACCACTTTCGCAGCTCGTCCACAGGATCACTCCCAAAAGCTGAACAAGAAGATGTATCGCGCAGCAATGCGTTCCATCCTTGCTGAGCTGGTGCGTACTGATCGTCTGGTCGTGGTTCAGGATTTCGCTGTTGAAACTCCGAAAACCAAAGATCTGCTGGGCAAGCTGAACAACATGAGCCTGACCGATGTTCTCATCGTGTCGGACGCTGTTGATCAGAACCTGTACCTGGCTGCTCGTAACCTGCCACACGTAGATGTACGTGACGTGCAAGGTTCCGATCCAGTTAGTCTGATCGCATACGACAAGGTGTTGATCACCGTGTCGGCCGTGAAGAAATTCGAGGAGCTGCTGGGATGAACCAGGAACGCGTATTTAAAGTTCTGCTTGGCCCGCACGTTTCCGAGAAGGCTACGGTTCTGGCAGACAAGAAAGGCCAGTTCGTTTTCAAGGTTGCTACTGATGCAACCAAGCTGGAAATCAAGAAGGCCGTCGAAAGCCTGTTCAGCGTGAAAGTAGAGCGCGTCACTACCCTGAATGTTCTGGGTAAGAGCAAGCGCACTGCTCGCGGTCTGGGCAAGCGTAATGACTGGAAGAAGGCAGTTATCTCCCTTCAGCCAGGCCAAGATCTCGATTTCAGCAGCAGTGCTGAGTAAGGAAGGGGTGCATCATGGCAATCGTTAAATGCAAACCGACTTCCCCTGGCCGCCGTTTTGTGGTCAAGGTGGTCAACCAGGAGCTGCATAAAGGCGCTCCTCACGCACCGCTGCTCGAGAAAAAATCGAAGACTGGTGGTCGTAACAACAATGGCCGTATTACCACTCGTCACATCGGTGGTGGTCATAAGCAGCATTACCGTATGGTCGATTTCCGTCGCAACGACAAAGATGGCATCGTCGCCACTGTCGAGCGTATCGAATACGATCCAAACCGTACTGCTCACATCGCACTGCTCTGCTACGCAGACGGCGAGCGCCGCTACATCATCGCCCCTAAAGGCGTGAGTGCTGGCGACCAGCTGATCGCAGGCGCTCTGGCTCCAATCAAGCCGGGCAACGCTCTGCAACTGCGCAACATTCCAGTCGGTTCTACCGTACACGGCATCGAACTGAAGCCAGGTAAAGGCGCACAGATCGCTCGTTCCGCTGGTGCTTCGGCTCAGCTGATCGCTCGGGAAGGCGTGTACGTTACCCTGCGTCTGCGTTCCGGTGAAATGCGTAAAGTCCTGGCTGAATGCCGTGCGACCCTGGGCGAAGTCTCGAACTCCGAGCACAGCCTGCGTTCGCTGGGTAAAGCTGGTGCCAAACGCTGGCGTGGCGTTCGCCCAACCGTTCGTGGTGTTGCCATGAACCCGGTTGACCACCCACATGGTGGTGGTGAAGGTCGTACCTCTGGTGGTCGTCATCCGGTATCGCCATGGGGCTTCCCGACTAAGGGCGCGAAGACTCGTGGTAATAAGCGTACCGACAAAATGATCGTCCGTCGTCGCAAGTAAATAGAGGGATACGACAGTGCCACGTTCTCTGAAAAAAGGTCCTTTTATTGATCTTCACCTACTGAAGAAGATCGAAGTGGCGGCGGAAAAGAACGATCGCAAACCAATTAAAACCTGGTCGCGTCGTTCGATGATCCTGCCACAAATGGTCGGTCTGACCATCGCAGTACACAACGGCCGTCAGCACGTCCCAGTTCTCGTGAACGAAGACATGGTTGGCCATAAACTGGGCGAGTTCGCCGGTACCCGCACTTATCGTGGGCACGTGGCTGACAAGAAAGCCAAGCGTTAAGGGGTAAGGAAATGGAAGTAGCCGCTAAGTTGTCGGGCGCTCGAATCTCCGCCCAGAAAGCCCGCTTGGTCGCCGACCAGATCCGCGGGAAGAAGGTGGGCGAAGCGCTCAACCTGTTGGCTTTCAGCAGTAAGAAAGCCGCCGAGATCATGAAAAAAGTGCTGGAGTCGGCCGTAGCCAACGCCGAGCATAACGAAGGCGCAGACGTTGATGACCTGAAGGTCAGCACCGTTTTCGTCAACGAAGGGCGTTCGCTGAAGCGCATCATGCCACGTGCCAAAGGCCGTGCTGATCGCATCGTCAAGCGGTCTTGCCATATCACTGTCAAGGTTGCTGACAAGTAACGGAGTCGAAGAGATGGGTCAGAAAGTACATCCCATTGGCATTCGCCTGGGAATCGTCAAGGAGCACACCTCCGTCTGGTACGCAGACGGTCGGACTTATGCGGACTACTTGTTCGCTGATCTGAAGGTGCGTGAGTATCTCCAAGACAAACTAAAAAGCGCGTCCGTAAGCCGTATCGATATCCATCGTCCGGCCCAAACTGCACGTATCACCATCCACACCGCTCGTCCAGGTATCGTTATCGGGAAGAAAGGTGAAGATGTTGAGAAACTGCGTCAGGACCTGACCAAGCAAATGGGTGTGCCTGTGCACATCAATATCGAAGAGATCCGCAAGCCGGAACTCGACGGTATGCTGGTTGCGCAGAGCGTAGCTCAGCAGCTGGAGCGTCGCGTAATGTTCCGTCGCGCTATGAAGCGCGCAGTACAGAACGCCATGCGCATTGGTGCCAAAGGCATCAAAATCCAAGTGAGCGGTCGTCTCGGCGGTGCTGAAATCGCACGTACTGAATGGTATCGCGAAGGTCGTGTGCCACTGCACACCCTGCGTGCCGACATCGACTATGCCAACTACGAAGCTCACACCACTTATGGTGTGATCGGTGTAAAGGTTTGGATCTTCAAAGGCGAAGTAATTGGTGGTCGCCAAGAAGAGCTGAAGCCACAAGCACCAGCGCCTCGTAAAAAAGCTGCTAAGTAAGGGGTACGCCAAATGTTGCAACCAAAGCGTACGAAGTTCCGCAAGCAGATGACCGGCCACAACCGTGGTCTGGCACTGCGCGGTAGCAAAGTCAGCTTCGGCGAGTTCGCGCTGAAGTCTGTTGCTCGTGGTCGTCTCACCGCTCGTCAGATCGAGTCAGCGCGTCGTGCTCTGACCCGTCACGTAAAACGTGGCGGCAAGATCTGGATCCGTGTATTCCCGGACAAGCCGATCTCCAAAAAACCTCTCGAGGTTCGTATGGGTAAAGGTAAGGGTAACGTGGAGTACTGGGTTGCCCAGATTCAGCCAGGTAAAGTCCTGTATGAGATCGAGGGTGTTTCTGAAGAGCTGGCGCGTGAGGCTTTCGCCCTGGCTGCTGCAAAGCTGCCGCTCGCCACCTCCTTTGTTAAACGGACGGTGATGTGATGAAAGCGAATGAACTTCGTGAAAAATCCGCACAGCAGCTGAACGAGCAACTGCTCGGCTTGCTGCGCGACCAGTTCAATCTGCGCATGCAGAAAGCAACTGGCCAGTTGGGGCAGTCTCATCTGCTCTCGCAAGTTAAGCGTGACATCGCTCGCGTGAAGACTGTGCTCAACCAGCAGGCAGGTAAGTGATCATGGCTGAAGCCGAAAAAACTGTCCGTACGCTGACTGGCCGTGTTGTCAGCGACAAGATGGACAAAACCATCACCGTTCTGATCGAGCGTCGCGTTAAGCACCCGATCTACGGTAAATACGTTAAGCGTTCGACTAAGCTGCACGCGCACGACGAAACCAATCAGTGCCACATCGGCGACAAAGTCACTATTCGTGAAACTCGTCCGATGGCCAAGACCAAGTCTTGGGCGCTGGTTGATGTTCTCGAACGCGCTGTGGAAGTCTAAGGGCTAGGGGTCGGAGAAATTATATGATTCAGACTCAATCCATGCTCGATGTGGCCGATAACAGCGGCGCTCGCCGCGTTATGTGCATCAAGGTGCTGGGTGGCTCCCATCGTCGTTACGCTGGTATCGGTGACATCATCAAAGTTACCGTGAAGGAAGCAATTCCTCGCGGTAAGGTGAAAAAAGGCCAAGTGATGACTGCTGTTGTAGTCCGCACTCGTCACGGCGTACGTCGTGCTGATGGCTCCATTATCCGCTTTGATGGCAACGCTGCTGTTCTTCTGAACAACAAGCAAGAGCCGATCGGCACCCGTATCTTTGGGCCAGTGACCCGTGAACTTCGTACTGAGAAGTTCATGAAGATCGTCTCGCTCGCCCCAGAAGTGCTGTAAGGAGATCCGACATGCAAAAGATTCGTCGTGACGACGAGATCATCGTGATCGCCGGCAAAGACAAAGGTAAGCGCGGTAAGGTGCTGAAGGTTCTTGCTGACAACCGTCTGGTTGTTGGTGGTCTGAACCTGGTCAAGCGTCATACCAAGCCTAACCCGATGTCGGGCGTACAGGGCGGTATCGTCGAGAAAGAAGCGCCACTGCACGCTTCCAACGTCGCCATCTTCAACGGCGAAACCAACAAGGCTGACCGCGTTGGTTTCAAAGTAGAAGACGGTAAGAAAATTCGTGTCTTCAAGTCGACCCAAAAAGCGGTTGATGCTTGAACACTGCTAGGTAGAAGACCATGGCACGACTAAAAGAGATTTACCGGAAGGAAATCGCTCCGAAACTTAAGGAAGAACTTAAGCTTTCGAACGTGATGGAAGTTCCGCGCGTTACCAAAATCACCCTGAACATGGGTCTGGGCGAAGCGATCGGCGACAAAAAAGTCATCGAGCACGCTGTTGCTGACCTGGAAAAGATCACCGGCCAAAAAGTCGTTGTGACCTACGCTCGTAAATCCATCGCTGGCTTTAAAGTCCGTGAAGGATGGCCGATCGGCGTCAAGGTGACTCTGCGCCGTGAGCGTATGTACGAATTCCTGGATCGTCTGCTGTCGATCTCCCTGCCTCGGGTTCGCGACTTCCGCGGCCTGAATGCCAAGTCCTTCGATGGTCGTGGCAACTACAGCATGGGCGTGAAAGAGCAGATCATTTTCCCGGAAATCGACTACGACAAGATCGATGCTCTCCGCGGTCTGGACATTACCCTGACCACCACTGCCAAGAACGATGATGAAGGCCGCGCTCTGCTGCGTGCTTTCAAATTCCCGTTCCGCAACTGATTGGAGTAGGAAAATGGCCAAGAAGAGCATGAAAAACCGTGAGCTGAAGCGTCAGCTCACTGTTGCCAAGTACGCCACCAAGCGTGCAGCGCTGAAAGCTATCATCGTCGATCTGAACGCAAGTCCAGAAGCGCGTTGGGAAGCTACCGTAGCTCTGCAGAAGCAACCACGTGACGCAAGCGCTTCGCGCATGCGTAACCGTTGCCGCCTGACTGGTCGTCCGCACGGCGTTTACCGCAAGTTCGGCCTGGGCCGTAACAAACTGCGTGAAGCGGCAATGCGTGGTGACGTTCCAGGTCTGGTTAAAGCCAGCTGGTAATCGCTGTCAAAGCCTTGATGGTCGGGGTCGCAAGAACCTGACCATCGGTGGCCTTGAATCTGAATCAAGCCCCTTTTGGGGCTTGATTCATTTCTGGGGTGTGTCTAGAATGACCGGCTCGCCTGAGCCCGTGTTTTTCATGCCCGGAGTTTCTCGGCGACAAGTAGTAGCCGCAAGGCTAATTTTTCTGTATTAGGAGCGTCTAGCCCATGAGTATGCAGGACCCGTTAGCGGACATGCTAACTCGAATCCGTAATGCCCAGATGGCTGAAAAGTCCGTCGTAAGCATGCCTTCTTCCACGTTGAAGGTGGCTGTAGCTAAAGTCCTGAAGGACGAAGGTTACATCGCGGGTTATCAGATCAGCAGCGAAACCAAACCACTGCTGTCTATCGAGCTGAAATATTTCGAAGGCCGTCCGGTTATCGAAGAAGTCAAGCGCGTTAGCCGTCCAGGCCTGCGTCAGTACAAGTCCGTCGAAGATCTGCCTAAAGTACGTGGCGGTCTCGGTGTGTCTATCGTCTCCACCAACAAAGGTGTGATGACTGATCGTGCTGCGCGCGCTGCCGGTGTCGGCGGCGAAGTTCTTTGCACTGTGTTCTAAGGGGGGATAAGCATGTCTCGCGTCGCTAAGAACCCCGTTAAGCTGCCAGCCGGTGTCGAAGTAAAATTCGCAGGCCAACAGCTTTCGGTGAAGGGTGCCAAGGGTACTCTTGAACTGAACATCCATTCGTCCGTTGAGATCGTTGAAGAAGCTGGTGAGCTGCGTTTCGCTGCTCGCAATGGCGATCAACAGACTCGCGCAATGGCCGGTACCACGCGTGCGTTGGTAAACAACATGGTCCAAGGCGTAAGCCAAGGCTTCGAGCGCAAGCTCCAGCTGGTCGGTGTTGGTTACAAGGCGCAAGCAAAAGGTCAGGTGCTGAACCTGGCTCTTGGCTTCTCGCACCCAGTGGATTACGAACTGCCGGAAGGCATCACCGCTGAGACTCCTAGCCAGACCGATATCCTGATCAAGGGCATCGACAAGCAGCTGGTAGGTCAAGTGGCCGCCGAGATCCGCGACTTCCGTCCACCAGAGCCGTACAAAGGCAAAGGTGTGCGCTACGCGGACGAAGTCGTCCGTCGTAAAGAAGCCAAGAAGAAGTAGGGCATAGCAAATGACCGACAAAAAAGTTACTCGACTGCGTCGCGCTCGCAAAGCACGCCTGAAAATGCACGAACTCGAAGTCGTGCGTCTCTGCGTGTTCCGCTCTTCGCAGCACATCTACGCCCAGGTCATTTCGGCCGACGGCAACAAAGTCCTGGCAAGCGCCTCGACTTTGGATAAAGAACTGCGTGATGGCGCCACTGGCAACATCGACGCGGCCACTAAGGTTGGCCAGCTGGTCGCTACGCGTGCTAAGGCCGCTGGCGTCTCGCAGGTGGCTTTCGACCGCTCTGGCTTCAAGTACCACGGCCGCGTTAAAGCGCTGGCTGATGCTGCTCGTGAAGCTGGGCTGGAGTTCTAAGTTATGTCAAATAACGACCAAAAGCGCGACGAAGGCTACATCGAGAAGCTGGTTCAAGTTAACCGCGTAGCCAAAACCGTTAAAGGCGGCCGTATCTTCACTTTCACCGCGTTGACCGTGGTTGGTGATGGTAAAGGGCGTGTTGGCTTCGGCCGTGGCAAGTCGCGTGAAGTGCCTGCTGCGATCCAGAAGGCAATGGAAGCTGCTCGCCGCAACATGATCCAAGTTGACCTGAACGGCACTACCCTGCAGTACGCAATGAAGTCCGCTCACGGCGCTTCGAAAGTGTACATGCAGCCTGCTTCTGAAGGTACCGGTATCATCGCTGGCGGCGCTATGCGTGCTGTCCTCGAAGTTGCTGGCGTTCAGAACGTTCTGGCCAAGTGCTACGGCTCGACTAACCCGGTAAACGTGGTTCACGCCACTTTCAAGGGTCTGAAAGCCATGCAATCTCCTGAGTCCATCGCTGCCAAGCGTGGCTTGACTGTCAAGGAGATCTTCTGATCATGGCTACCGTTAAAGTAACGCTGATCAAAAGCATGACCGGCCGCATCCCTAACCACAAACTGTGCGTTAAGGGTCTGGGTCTGCGTCGCATCGGTCACACTGTAGAAGTCCAGGATACTCCCGAGAATCGCGGGATGATCAACAAGGCCTACTACATGCTGCGTGTCGAGGGTTAATCGATGAAACTCAATGATCTGAGTCCAGCGCCGGGTTCCCGTCGCGAAAAGCATCGTCCGGGCCGTGGTATCGGTAGCGGTTTGGGTAAGACTGGTGGCCGCGGCCACAAAGGTCAAACCTCCCGCTCCGGTGGCACCATTGCTCCAGGCTTTGAAGGCGGTCAACAGCCGCTGCATCGTCGCCTGCCGAAGTTCGGTTTCGTTTCCCTGAAAGCCATGGACCGCGCAGAAGTGCGTCTGTCCGAGCTGGCTAAAGTGGAAGGCGACATCGTCACCGTGCAGTCCCTGAAAGATGCCAACGTGATCAACGTCAACGTACAGCGTGTGAAAATCATGCTGTCCGGTGAAGTGACTCGCGCTGTCACTATCGGCAAGGGAATCGGCGCCACCAAAGGTGCGCGTGCGGCTATCGAAGCAGCTGGCGGCAAGTTCGAGGAATAAATGGCTAAGCAAGGTGCTCTCTCTGCGCTCGGCAAAGGCGGTATGTCTGAACTCTGGGCTCGTCTGCGTTTTCTGTTCCTGGCGATTATCGTCTATCGAATAGGCGCACACATCCCGGTTCCAGGTATCAACCCTGACCGACTCGCAGACCTGTTTCGACAGAATGAGGGGACCATTCTTAGCTTGTTCAACATGTTCTCCGGCGGCGCGCTGGAACGGATGAGCATCTTTGCACTGGGGATCATGCCGTACATTTCGGCATCGATCATCATGCAACTGATGACAGCCGTCAGCCCGCAGCTGGAGCAGTTGAAGAAGGAAGGTGAAGCTGGCCGTCGCAAGATCAGCCAGTACACCCGCTACGGCACCGTCGTCCTCGCTCTCGTTCAGGCTATTGGCATGTCCATTGGTCTGGCGGGGCAGGGCGTTGCGTTCACTGGTGACTTTGGCTTCCATTTCGTCGCGGTATCCACTTTTGTGGCTGGTGCGATGTTCATGATGTGGCTGGGTGAGCAGATTACTGAGCGTGGTGTAGGCAACGGTATCTCGATGTTGATTTTTTCGGGTATCGTCGCCGGTCTTCCGAGAGCAATCGGGCAGTCTTTCGAGTCTGCGCGTCAGGGTGATATCAATATCTTCGCCTTGGTTGCCATCGGTTTGCTGGCAGTAGCGATTATCGGTTTCGTGGTGTTCATTGAGCGTGGTCAGCGTCGTATCGCTGTTCACTACGCCAAGCGTCAGCAGGGCCGTAAGGTTTTTGCTGCGCAGACAAGCCACTTGCCGCTGAAGGTGAACATGGCCGGCGTTATTCCGGCTATTTTCGCGAGCAGCATTTTGCTGTTCCCGGCTTCGTTGGGTGCCTGGTTTGGTCAGTCTGAAGGTATGGGCTGGTTGCAGGACATCTCGCAGTCGATCGCTCCTGGTCAGCCGTTGAATATTCTGCTGTTTAGTGCAGGGATTATTTTCTTCTGCTTCTTCTATACGGCGTTGATGTTCAATCCGAAAGACGTAGCGGAAAACCTGAAGAAGTCCGGTGCCTTTATTCCGGGCATCCGTCCAGGTGAGCAGTCTGCGCGCTACATTGATGGCGTACTGACTCGCTTGACCATGTTCGGTGCTCTTTACATGACGGCCGTGTGCCTGTTGCCCCAGTTCCTGGTGGTTGCAGCAAACGTTCCGTTCTACCTTGGCGGGACCTCGTTGCTGATCGTGGTCGTGGTTGTGATGGACTTCATGTCCCAAGTACAATCGCACCTCGTTTCGCACCAGTACGAATCCCTGATGAAGAAAGCCAACCTGAAGGGTTACGGCAGCGGCATGTTGCGCTGAGTACCCATAAGGTTCGAGGAGTTGGTGATGAAAGTTCGTGCATCGGTGAAAAAGCTGTGCCGTAACTGCAAGATTATTCGCCGCGAAGGTGTTGTTCGAGTAATTTGCAGCGCGGAACCGCGTCACAAACAGCGCCAAGGCTGAGTGTGATTGTGCTTCAAGCCCGGCAGCTAGTGCGCTGCCGGGTTGATTATTTGTTATTACAGCGATATTATCTCGCGCCCTATTTCTTGGCTTCCGGGGCGTAGGTAGCTGTCAATTGGAGTCCCACTGAATGGCCCGTATTGCAGGCGTTAACATTCCAGATAACAAGCATACTGTTATCTCGCTGACCTACATCTATGGTGTTGGTCGCACTACTGCACAGAAAATCTGTGCAGACACTGGGGTAAACCCAGCAGCAAAGATCAAAGATCTGAGCGACGAGCAAATTGAACAGCTGCGTGGCGAAGTGGCGAAGTTCACCACTGAAGGTGACCTGCGTCGCGAAATCAACATGAAAATCAAGCGCTTGATGGACCTCGGTTGCTATCGCGGTCTGCGTCATCGTCGCGGTCTTCCAGTACGCGGTCAGCGTACCAAGACCAACGCGCGTACCCGTAAAGGTCCGCGTAAGCCGATCCGCAAGTAATCGCCCCAGCGAATCGACAGGAATTTAATCATGGCAAAACCTGCTGCTCGTCCTCGTAAAAAAGTTAAAAAGACAGTGGTTGATGGCATCGCCCACATCCATGCTTCTTTTAACAACACCATCGTGACCATTACCGACCGTCAAGGTAACGCTCTTTCCTGGGCTACCTCCGGTGGTTCGGGTTTCCGCGGTTCCCGCAAGTCCACCCCGTTCGCTGCTCAAGTAGCTGCTGAGCGTGCTGGTCAAGCTGCGCTGGAATACGGCCTGAAAAACCTCGACGTTAACGTCAAGGGGCCAGGTCCAGGTCGTGAATCCGCAGTCCGCGCTTTGAACGGCTGTGGCTACAAGATCGCCAGCATCACCGACGTGACGCCAATCCCGCACAACGGGTGCCGTCCGCCGAAGAAGCGCCGCGTGTAATCCAGGAGATTGTAAAGAATGGCTCGTTACATTGGTCCAAAATGCAAACTCGCTCGTCGCGAAGGCACCGATCTCTTCTTGAAGAGCGGCGTGCGCGCGATCGAATCGAAGTGCAACATTGAAGCAGCACCTGGTATCCACGGCCAACGCCGCGGTCGCCAGTCCGACTACGGCACCCAACTGCGTGAAAAGCAGAAGGTCCGTCGTATTTACGGCGTTCTCGAGCGTCAGTTCAGCGGCTACTACAAAGAAGCTGCTGGCAAGAAAGGTGCAACCGGTGAAAACCTGCTGCAACTGCTCGAATGCCGTCTGGACAACGTTGTATACCGTATGGGCTTTGGTTCGACTCGTGCCGAATCCCGTCAGCTGGTATCGCACAAGTCGATCAGCGTTAACGGTCAGACCGTAAACGTTCCGTCGTATCAGGTTCGTGCTGGTGACGTGGTCGCAGTTCGCGAGAAAGCAAAAAACCAACTTCGCATTGTCCAAGCTCTCGATCTGTGTGCCCAACGTGGCCGCGTAGAATGGGTAGAAGTAGACACTGAGAAGAAGTCGGGCGTTTTCAAGAACGTTCCTGCTCGCAGTGATCTGTCCGCCGACATCAACGAAAGCCTGATTGTCGAGCTCTACTCCAAGTAAGGGCTAGAAAATAGGTGCATCCATGCAGATTTCGGTAAATGAGTTCCTGACACCCCGCCACATTGATGTGCAGGTTGTCAGTCCAACCCGCGCCAAGATCACTCTCGAGCCTCTCGAGCGTGGTTTTGGCCACACCCTGGGCAACGCGCTGCGCCGCATCCTGTTGTCCTCAATGCCCGGCTGCGCAGTAGTCGAGGCCGAGATTGACGGTGTGCTCCACGAGTACAGCGCCATCGAAGGTGTACAGGAAGACGTAATTGAAATCCTGTTGAACCTTAAAGGTCTGGCCATCAAGCTGCACGGTCGTGACGAAGTTACGCTGACCTTGTCGAAGAAGGGTTCGGGGGTGGTTACCGCTGCCGATATTCAGCTGGATCATGATGTCGAGATCGTTAACCCCGATCACGTAATCGCTAACCTGGCGTCTAACGGCGCCCTGAACATGAAGCTCACCGTAGCTCGTGGTCGTGGTTATGAACCAGCCGACTCGCGTCAGAGCGATGAAGATGAAAGCCGCAGCATTGGTCGCTTGCAGCTTGACTCTTCGTTCAGCCCGGTTCGCCGTATCGCATACGTGGTGGAAAACGCCCGTGTCGAGCAGCGTACCAACCTGGACAAGCTGGTTATTGATCTGGAAACCAACGGTACTCTGGATCCTGAAGAGGCTATCCGCCGCGCTGCAACCATCCTGCAACAGCAGTTGGCTGCGTTCGTCGACCTCAAAGGTGACAGTGAGCCAGTGGTTGTCGAGCAGGAAGACGAGATCGATCCGATCCTGCTTCGCCCGGTTGACGATCTGGAACTGACTGTACGTTCGGCTAACTGCCTTAAGGCGGAAAACATCTACTACATCGGTGACCTGATTCAGCGTACCGAAGTAGAGCTGTTGAAGACTCCGAACCTGGGCAAGAAATCCTTGACTGAAATCAAGGACGTTCTGGCCTCCCGCGGTCTGTCCCTCGGCATGCGCCTCGACAACTGGCCGCCTGCAAGTCTTAAGAAGGACGACAAGGCGACTGCCTGATCGTCGTAATCACCGAACGTAGTGTTTGGTAAGGAATGAACCATGCGTCATCGTAAAAGTGGGCGTCACCTGAGCCGCACCAGCTCGCACCGCAAGGCCATGTTCCAAAACATGGCGGTGTCGTTGTTCGAGCACGAGCTGATCAAGACTACTCTGCCAAAAGCCAAAGAACTGCGCCGCGTTGCCGAGCCGCTGATCACTCTGGCCAAGACAGACAGCCTGGCTAACCGCCGTCTGGCTTTCGACCGTACTCGTTCGAAAGCTATCGTTGGTAAGCTCTTCAACGACCTGGGCAAGCGTTACGCTACCCGTGAGGGTGGCTACCTGCGCATCCTCAAGTGCGGTTTCCGCGCTGGCGACAACGCGCCTATGGCGTACGTCGAGTTGGTTGATCGTGCTACTGCTGGCGAAGCTGTATCCGCCGAGTAAGACGTCAGTCTGAAACGAAAAACCGGGCCTAGTGCCCGGTTTTTTGTGTCCGCAAGAAAAAGCGCTGTTCGTACAAGATTCTGACATTGTTCAGTTGTCACTATGTGCTGGGAAACATCATTAGTAATTATCTATCGATGATTGCAAGTTAATGAATTTGTAGGTGTCACATCGATGATCAATACTTCCCAGCAAGCCGATTAGCCGGCAGTTTCAAGACTGACAGAGGAAGAAAACCGTATGAGCCAGATCAAAACGCTTACGACCGCCAGTGGCGCACCTGTCGCTGATAACCAGAATTCTCGCTCCGCCGGCCCTCGTGGCCCGTTGCTGCTCGACGATTTTCACCTGATCGAGAAGCTTGCCCATTTCAACCGTGAAAATATTCCTGAGCGCCGCGTACACGCAAAAGGCTCGGGTGCTTACGGTACTTTTACTGTTACCCGCGACATTACCGAGTACACCAGCGCCAAGCTGTTCGAATCTGTAGGCAAACAAACCCCGACCTTCCTGCGTTTCTCTACCGTTGGCGGTGAGCGTGGTTCGGCTGACACCGAGCGTGATCCGCGCGGTTTTGCCCTGAAGTTTTACACCGAGGAAGGCAACTGGGACATCGTTGGCAACAATACTCCGGTGTTCTTCATTCGTGACCCGCTGAAGTTTCCCGACTTTATCCACACCCAGAAGCGTCTGCCGCAGAGCAACCTGAAAAGCGCGCAAATGATGTGGGACTTCTGGTCGCATTCGCCTGAAGCGCTGCACCAGGTGACCATCCTGTTCTCGGATCGCGGCATCCCCGACGGCTACCGTCATATGCACGGTTTTGGCAGCCACACCTACAGCCTGATCAACGCAAGAGGCGAGCGTCACTGGGTGAAATGGCACTACAAGACCCAGCAAGGGATCAAGAATCTCGCGCCGGCTGAAGCCGCTCGTCTGGCCGGTACCGATCCGGATTACGCGCAGCGTGACCTGTTCGAAGCCATCGAGCGTGGCGACTTTCCGAAATGGCGTGTGTGCATTCAGATCATGACCGAAGCTGAGGCTGCGGCGCATTACGAGAACCCGTTCGACGTGACCAAGACCTGGTCGCAGAAGGAATTCCCGCTGATCGAAGTCGGTGAGCTGGAGCTGAACCGCAATCCGCTGAACTACTTCGCCGAGGTTGAGCAAGCTGCATTTGGCCCTAGCAACATGGTGCCCGGTGTCGGTCTGTCGCCGGATCGCATGCTGCAAGGCCGCGTGTTCGCTTACGCCGATGCGCACCGTTACCGCGTGGGTACCAATCACCAACAATTGCCGGTAAACGCGCCGCGCAGCCCGGTGAACACTTATCAGCGCGACGGTTCGATGGCGTTCGGCAGCAACGGTGGTGCAGCGCCTAACTACGAACCGAACAGCTACATCGAATCACCGAAACAAGCCCCGCACTACGCCGAACCCGCGCTGGCCTTGAGCGGTGCTGCTGATCGTTACGATCATCGCGAAGATACGGACTACTACAGCCACGCCGGTGCGCTGTTCCGCCTGATGAATGACGAGCAGAAGGCCTTGCTGGTCAGCAATATCGCCGGCGCCATGAACGGTGTTTCGCCTGATGTGGTTGACCGTCAGTTGCAACATTTCTTCAAAGCTGACCCGGCGTATGGAGAAGCAGTCGCAAAGCTGCTCAACGTACAGCTTAACGAAGTCTAAACGAGAAGCAGAACCGCCCTCATTAGGGCGGTTTTTGCGTTATTTAGGCTGATTTTCTCAGAATATCTTCGCTTTTATTGCGCGAAACGGGGTGACCTTCCGGTCAGCTTGGTTCAAACTACAGACTTTCAAGCAGGGAGATGTAGGGCGATGCAAGGCCACCCAGACGTTATCGATTACCTCAACACGTTGCTGACCGGCGAACTGGCCGCGCGTGACCAATATTTTGTGCACTCGCGGATGTATGAGGACTGGGGTTTCACCAAGCTCTACGAACGAATCAACCACGAGATGGAAGAAGAAGCAGGTCATGCAGACGCACTGATGCGCCGGATCCTGATGCTCGAAGGTACGCCGCGCATGCGCCCGGACGATCTCGACGTCGGTACCACCGTGCCGGAGATGCTTGAAGCCGATCTGCGTCTTGAATACAAAGTTCGCGCCGCACTGTGCAAAGGCATTGAACTGTGCGAGCAGCACAAGGACTACGTCAGTCGCGAGATTCTGCGTGTTCAGCTCAACGACACCGAAGAAGATCACACCTACTGGCTGGAAAAGCAGTTGGGCCTGATCAAACTCATCGGTCTCGAGAATTACCTGCAATCTCACACCTGATTGCACAGACACAAAAAAGCCCCTGTCACTGTTGAAGTGACAGGGGCTTTTTCGTTCCTGGCTTTTAAGCCCGGTCGCGAATCAACAACGGCTTGAGGTAATGACCTGTGTGAGACTGCTTCATCTCGGCCACTTCTTCAGGCGTGCCGGTGGCGATGATCTGCCCACCCTTGGAGCCGCCCTCTGGCCCTAGGTCCACCAACCAGTCGGCAGTCTTGATGACGTCCAGGTTGTGCTCGATCACCACTACCGTATTGCCGTGGTCGCGCAGGCGATGCAGCACGTCGAGCAATTGCTGGATATCGGCGAAGTGCAGACCGGTGGTCGGCTCATCAAGGATGTACAGGGTCTTGCCGGTGTCACGCTTGGACAGCTCGCGAGACAGCTTGACCCGCTGCGCTTCACCACCGGACAGCGTGGTCGCCGACTGCCCGAGTTTGATGTACGACAGGCCCACATCCATCAACGTCTGCAGCTTGCGCGCCAGCGCCGGTACCGCGTCGAAGAACTCCCGGGCTTCCTCGATGGTCATCTCGAGGGTTTCGTGGATGCTCTTGCCCTTGTATTTGATCTCAAGGGTTTCGCGGTTGTAGCGCTTGCTCTTGCACACATCGCAGGGCACGTAGATGTCCGGCAGGAAGTGCATTTCCACTTTGATCAAGCCGTCGCCCTGGCACGCCTCGCAGCGACCGCCCTTGACGTTGAACGAGAAACGCCCCGGGCCGTAACCTCGGGAGCGTGACTCGGGCACGCCGGCGAACAGTTCGCGGATCGGCGTGAAGAGCCCGGTGTAGGTGGCCGGATTGGAGCGTGGCGTACGGCCGATCGGGCTTTGGTCGATATCGACGACTTTGTCGAGATGTTCCAGGCCTTTGATGCTGTCGTGCGCGGCCGCTTCCAGCGTAGTCGCACCATTAAGTGCAGTAGCGCTCAACGGGAACAGCGTGTTGTTGATCAGCGTCGATTTGCCCGAGCCGGAAACGCCGGTCACGCAGGTCAGCAGGCCGATCGGGATTTCCAGGTCGACGTTGCGCAGGTTGTTGCCGCGCGCGCCCTTGAGCGACAGCGTCAGCTTCTTGTTACGCGGCGTGCGTTTGGCCGGCACTTCGATCTTCACCCGCCCCGACAGGTATTTACCGGTCAGGGAGTCCGGGTGCGCCATGACTTCGGCCGGCGTACCTTCAGCCACGATCTGCCCGCCGTGCACCCCGGCGCCCGGGCCGATATCCACCACATAGTCAGCCAGGCGAATCGCGTCTTCGTCGTGCTCGACCACGATCACCGTGTTGCCGATGTCGCGCAAGTGCTTGAGGGTGCCGAGCAAACGGTCGTTATCGCGCTGGTGCAGACCAATGGACGGTTCGTCGAGGATGTACAGCACCCCGACCAGGCCGGCGCCGATCTGGCTCGCCAGACGAATGCGCTGCGCCTCGCCACCGGACAGGGTGTCGGCACTGCGATCCAGTGACAGATAGTCGAGGCCGACGTTGACCAGGAACTGCAGACGCTCGCGGATTTCCTTGAGGATCTTGTCGGCGATTTCGCCGCGACGGCCGGTCATCTTCAGCTCGCCGAAGTATTCGCAGGCATCGCCAATCGGCAGGTTGGTCACTGCCGGCAGGGTTTTCTCGCCAACCCACACGTGCCGCGCTTCACGGCGCAGACGAGTGCCGCGGCAATCCGGGCAGGCCTGGGTGCTGAGGAACTTGGCCAGTTCTTCACGCACGCTGGCCGATTCGGTTTCGCGGTAGCGACGCTCAAGGTTCGGCACGATGCCTTCGAACGGGTGCGAACGTTTGACGATGTCGCCGCGATCGTTCAGATATTTGAAGTCGACATTCTGTGAGCCGCTGCCATGCAGAATGTGTTTCTGCTGTTCGGCGGTCAGCTCGTTGAACGGCTTCTCCAGGCTGAACTTGTAATGCGAAGCCAGCGAGCCGAGCATCTGGAAGTAATAGACGTTGCGCCTGTCCCAACCGCGAATCGCGCCCTCGGCAAGAGTCAGTTCACCATTGACCAGGCGCTTGATGTCGAAGAACTGCTTCACGCCCAGGCCATCGCAGGTCGGGCAGGCGCCGGCCGGGTTGTTGAAGGAGAACAGCTTCGGCTCCAGCTCGCTGATGGCATGCCCGCAGATCGGGCAGGCAAAGCGCGCGGAGAAGATCATCTCTTCACCCGGCTCGTCGTCCATCGGCGCCACCAGGGCAATGCCGTCCGCCAGCTTCAGTGCGGTCTCGAACGATTCGGCCAGACGCTGCTGCAGGTCGGCACGTACCTTGAAACGGTCGACGATCACATCGATCGAGTGCTTCTTCTGCTTGTCCAGTTTCGGCAGCTCGTCGAGCTCGCAGATTCGGCCGTTGACCCGGGCGCGGACGAAGCCTTGGGCGCGCAGTTCTTCGAACACCGACAAGTGTTCGCCCTTGCGCTCGCGGATCACCGGGGCCAGCAACATCAGTTTGCTGCCTTCCGGCTGGGCCAGCACCAGGTCGACCATCTGGCTGACGGTCTGCGCTTCCAGCGGAATGTCGTGATCGGGGCAGCGCGGCGTACCGACGCGTGCATAGAGCAGACGCAGGTAGTCGTAGATTTCGGTGATGGTGCCGACCGTGGAACGCGGGTTGTGCGAGGTCGACTTCTGTTCGATGGAGATCGCCGGCGACAAACCTTCAATGGTGTCGACGTCGGGTTTTTCCATCATCGACAGGAACTGCCGGGCGTAGGCCGACAGGGATTCGACATAGCGGCGCTGACCTTCGGCGTACAGCGTGTCGAAGGCCAGGGACGACTTGCCGGATCCGGACAGGCCGGTGATGACGATCAGTTTGTCCCGTGGCAGGGTCAGGTCGATGTTCTTCAGGTTGTGGGTACGGGCCCCACGTATCAGGATCTTGTCCAAAGTGGCCTCGCTCGGCGGGCGTCGAAAACGTAGGAGTATACGGGCAAATACTGGATGGATGCACACTATCAAACGAAGGGTTTTTTACCTTGCATGAAGAGAGTTTCATCTATACGCGTCATAGCGTCGCGATATACCCCGTCTTTCGATGGGACTGGTAGAATCGCCGCCGGTTCACACGAGGTTTTTCCATGCACGATCCCCACAGCGAACGCATGAGTGGCAGCGAGACCCGCGCAGCGAGCGGTCTGGCCCTGGTGTTCGCCTTCCGTATGCTTGGCATGTTCATGGTGTTGCCGGTACTGGCGACCTACGGCATGGACCTGGCGGGAGCGACCCCGGCCCTGATCGGGCTGGCGATTGGCGCTTACGGCCTGACCCAGGCGATTTTCCAGATTCCCTTCGGGATCATTTCCGACCGTATCGGCCGGCGTCCGGTGATTTTCCTCGGGCTGGTGGTCTTCGCCCTCGGCAGTGTGCTGGCGGCCCAGGCCGATTCGATCTGGGGCGTGATTGCCGGACGTATCCTGCAGGGCGCCGGGGCGATTTCTGCCGCGGTGATGGCCCTTCTCTCCGACCTGACCCGTGAACAACACCGCACCAAAGCCATGGCGATGATCGGCATGACCATCGGCCTGTCGTTCGCCGTGGCCATGGTGGTCGGGCCGCTGCTGACCCGTGCATTCGGCCTGTCCGGGCTGTTCCTCGCGACGGGCGGCATGGCCCTGTTCGGGATCGTCATCGTGATGTTCATGGTACCGAAATCCACCGGGCCGCTGAGCCATCGTGAATCCGGCGTGGCGCGTCAGGCCTTGATGCCGACGCTCAAACATCCGGATCTGCTGCGCCTGGATCTGGGCATTTTTGTGTTGCACGCGATGTTGATGTCGAGCTTCGTCGCCCTGCCGCTGGCACTGGTGGAAAAGGCCGGGTTGCCCAAGGAGCAGCACTGGTGGGTTTACCTGACTGCGCTGCTGATCTCTTTCTTCGCCATGATCCCGTTCATCATCTACGGCGAGAAAAAACGCAAAATGAAACGAATTTTGCTCGGTGCCGTCCTGACGTTGATGCTCACTGAGCTATTCTTCTGGCAGTTCGGTGACAGCTTGCGGGCCCTGGTGATCGGCACGGTGGTGTTCTTCACCGCGTTCAATCTGCTGGAAGCTTCGTTGCCGTCGCTGATCAGCAAGGTTTCACCGGCAGGCGGGAAGGGCACGGCCATGGGCGTGTATTCCACCAGCCAGTTCCTCGGTTCGGCACTCGGCGGGATACTCGGCGGCTGGCTGTTTCAGCATGGCGGTCTGTCGGTTGTGTTCCTTGGATGTGCCGGTCTGGCTGCCATCTGGCTGGCCTTTGCTGTTACCATGCGCGAACCTCCCTACGTGACGAGCCTGCGCTTGCCGTTGTCGCCCGAGGCGATCCGCGAAGCGGGTCTGGTCGAGCGCCTCAAGGCCCTCGTAGGGGTAACAGATGCAGTGATAGTTGCTGATGAAGCGGCTGTTTACATCAAACTGGACAAAGAATTAGTGGATCGCGACACCCTCGAACGCCTGGTGAACAACCCGGCCGAGGCTGCTTGCGAAGCCTAGGAGAACGTTATGGCCCGTGGGGTTAACAAAGTCATATTGGTCGGCACTTGCGGCCAGGATCCCGAAGTTCGCTACCTGCCTAACGGTAACGCCGTGACCAACCTGAGTCTGGCAACCAGCGAACAATGGACCGACAAGCAAACCGGTCAGAAGGTCGAAAAGACCGAGTGGCACCGTGTTTCGATGTTCGGCAAGGTTGCCGAAATCGCCGGCGAATACCTGCGTAAAGGTTCGCAGGTGTACATCGAAGGCAAGCTGCAGACCCGCGAGTGGGAAAAAGACGGTATCAAGCGTTACACCACCGAAATCGTGGTCGACATGCAAGGCACCATGCAACTGCTCGGCGGCCGTCCTCAACAGGGCGATCAACAAGGCGGTGGCAACAACTACCAGCAGCAGGCGCCACGTCAACAGGCTCCACGCCCGCAGCAGTCGGCTCCGCAACAGCGTTCAGCCCCGGCTCCACAGCAGGCTGCACCGCAACCGGCTCCGGATTTCGACAGCTTCGATGACGACATTCCGTTCTGATTCGATGCTGCATCCGCGCTGAATAAAAAGGCCCGTCGTTCAACACGACGGGCCTTTTTTGTGGCGCAAGGTCCGCGATTAGCGCTGATCTACTGTGGGAGCGGGCTTGCTCGCGAAGGCGTCGGGTCAGTCAAAGCATTTGTTGAATGGCAGTCCGCTTTCGCGAGCAAGCCCGCTCCCACCGGTGCGGATGTATGTCTCAGTCGAGGATCAGGTGCGGCAGAAACCGGCTCGAATCCTTGGTGATCAGACTGTTGTCTTCGCGCACGCCAATCCCAGCCGCCTGATCACCAATCACCCACGAGCCGATCAGGGTGTAGCTGTCATCGAACTTCGGTAATGGCGCAAATTCCTGCAGGATGAACGGCGCATCGGTGTAGGGCCCGTCCTCTTTGACGATCAGACCTTCCGCCGTTTGCAGTTCGATGTTGGCGCCTTCGCGGGAGAAGTACGGTTTGCGTACCCAGCCCTTGGGCACCGCACGGGTCGGATTCGGATCAAGGTGCGCCGCGAGCAGATTCGGATGCCCCTTGTGCAGCTCCCACAGCAAAGGCAGTGCGCCTTTGTTCGACAGGATCGATTTCCACGCCGGCTCAAAGAACTGCGTATCGCTGTCGGCAATTGCAGCACCGAACGGCTCGTGGAAGATGAATTCCCAGGCGTGCAGTTTGAACAGGTGCGGGATCCAGCGATCTTGCAGATCGACGAAGCGTCCCTCGGCGGTCAGACCGATGTCTTCGATGTCGATATGCCGGGATTCGATGCCGACTTTTTCCGCGATCAGGCGCAGGTAATCGGTGGTGCCCTTGTCTTCGACCGAGTCTTTCATCGAGGCAAAGTAGAACGGCCGCTTGAGCTGCAATTCGGCGAAGGCCTGATGCAACTTGGTATCGATGCTGTTGAACTGGTCGGCGTGACGCGGCAGCATCCCGCGCTCGATGCACTGTTCCAGCCAGCCCCACTGAAACGCCGCGGCCTCATAGAGGCTGGTCGGCGTGTCGTAGTTGAGCTCCAGCAGCTTCGCCGGGCCGTTGCCGCTGTATGAAAAGTCCATGCGCCCGTACAGATGCGGATGACCTTCCAGCCAGGACGTGCGGATCATGTCGTAGTACGGCGCCGGGATGCTCAGGCGATCCAGCAACTCTTCGCTATGCACCACGCGATCGACCAGGTCCATGCACATCTCGTGCAGTTCGGTGGTCGGATCCTCCAGATCGTTTTCAATCTGCGCGAGCGTGAACTGGTAGTAGGCGCTTTCGTCCCAGTACGGTTCGTCATCGATGGTGTGGAACAGAAAGCCGAGGCTTTCGGCCGTCTGTTTCCAGTCGGGGCGCTCGGCGCAGTGGATCTTCTTCATGGTCAGCTGCTCGAACTGCCCCAGCCGCCCCAACCGCTGCGGGCGGAAGACTGGCTGCCGAAACCGCCGCGGGACGTCGAGGAAGCGACGTTGACCGGTTTGCTTCGGGAGTTGTCGTAGCGAGTGTCGGTGCGAGTTGCCGGCGCCGATTCGATTTTGCGGTACTGCGTCGAGGTGTTGTAGGTCTGGCGGGTATCGCGGTCGCGATAGACCGTGCGGTTGGCGTTATTGCTCATCGCATTGCCGATCAACCAGCCTGTGAGCCAGCCGTTACCTGCACCACCGGAACCGGAAGAGTGGGAGGTGCTTTGCGCATTCTGCGCAGCGGCGGTTTCACCGGCAGGCATCTGCGCATTGGCAATCGCATTCAGGTCCTGCGGCGCCTCACCGCTCTGTGGCACCTTGAAACCGCCGAGCTTCGGCACGAAGCGACCGTCGGAGTTTTTCTGGCACCAGTCGGCCGCAAAATCCGCATCGCACTTGGCTTTGTCGTCGTAGGCCGGTGCAATGCGTCGGTGCTCGGTCAATGCCGCGACATAGGCGTTCGAGCAGACATCGGCGGCCACTTCGGCGCCGACGCACTCCTCGACAGTTTGAAAGCGTTGCTGATCCTGCGCGGCAACCTCGCCGGAAATCGCCAGCGCCACCGAAGCGGCGAGAGACAGTTGAACGTACTTGCTGCGTTTCATCGAAGGCTTCCTGCCGATCAGTTGGACGGGGTCATGCACGCGGCGTTGAGCATGCCGACGCTGATGGCCACCGCGGCCACGTAGATACCGGAAGCGATTTCACCGTTGGCGATGCGCTGGGACGTGCCTTTGAGCACCAGCCCTGTGGCGAGGAAGGCCAGCAGTTGCACCACGGCCGCAATCACTGCCCACAGAACGAAATCGAGGACGTTGACCGAAAACGCGATCACGTTGCTGGCCGGAATCGCAAAACCGATGATCGCCCCCGCGAGGGCAATGGCGGCGGCGATGTTGCCGGAGCGAATCAGCTCGAACTCTTTGTGTGGCGTGATGCGGGTGTAGACGAACTGAAACAGCATGAACAACAGCACGGCGCCGAGCAGGTAGACGACGAAACCGACCAGCGCGGTCTTGTTCAGGGAAACGGCCAGCACTTCCAGCATGGAAAACTTCCTTTTTTAAATGGTGCTCAAATCAGTCGTGTACAGCGAAATGCCCAGCGAGGTGCTCAGGCTGACGGTGCCTTCCTCGTCCTGTTCGACGGAGAACAGCAGCAGCTCGCGGCGATCGGTCAGGCCGGTCTCGCGGGCGTAGAGCATCGAGTGGTGCTCGATGGTGTAGGACTCGTCCGGGTTGATCACGTGTTCGGTCAGCGGCACCAGTTCGGTCTGGCCCTGCTCGGTGCCCCATTCGCGGCTGTACTGGACGCCGTCGTGGGTGTAGGTCGGCAGGCCGATCGGGCTGGCGGGGCCGGCGAGGCGCTGCAGTTCGGCGTCACTGTTGACGGTCACGTAACTGAGGTAGTTGAACAGGGTGACCGACTCGATCTGGTCGTCACCGGTGACGTGGATCTGTAGCCAGAAATCCTCGTCATTCATGTAATAGCGGTGCAGTTTGTTGGATTGGCCGAGGTCGACCCAGCCGGCGCTCCAGATTGCCTGATCGAATGGCACTCGCACTGACGTCGAGCCGTCGAGCAGCAGGGCGAGGGTCGAATCGAATCTGACAGCCTTGCCTTGCGCCATCCCGAGTGGGCCACTGGCAACGGTTGGCGTTGGCGCAGCGGACTGCCAGTTGCTGGTGCCCAGCAAATCTTTGAACCATCCCATGGGTACATTCCTTGAGGCGGGTGGAGGTGTTCGTCGTAAAAAGCGCCGCTAGTGTACCGGGCCGGGCGACGAACGAGCAGAGTCATTTGCACAGCACAAACCATGTGGGAGCGGGCTTGCTCGCGAATACGGTATGTCAGCTAGCAAATTGTTCACTGATACAGCGTATTCGCGAGCAAGCCCGCTCCCACAGGTTTTTTATCGCGGGGTTACTGCGTGGACTTCTGCTTCAGACGCTCAAGAATCGCATTGGCGCTGCCCTCGTTCGGCGTGATGCCGGCGTCGCGCAGTTTGCGTTCCAGGTCGTTGCCGGTCGAAGCGTCAGCCAGCTCATCGGCGGCGCTCAGCTCGGCGGCGCGTTGCTGTTGCTTGGCCTGCAGACGGTTCAGGGTGCCGACCGCGGTTTCCAGTTTGCCGTTGGCGCCACCGCTGGCGATGGATGCGCTGACCTGCGCCTTCTGCACGCTTTCACGGGCCTTGGCCATGTCCACCTGCTGGCGCAGGCTCTTGATTCGCGACTCGGCCTTGCTGATGTCCTTGCGCATGTTTTCGGCGTAGGTGCCGAACTCGTCGCTCTGGGCTTTCTCGGCGGTCAGGTCGTTGGTCAGGGTCGAAATCGCTTCGGCCACTTCCATCGCCAGGTCTTCGCGGCCGGCGTTCAGCGCGGAAACAGCCTTGGCTTCCAGATCCTTGATCTTCGCGTCGTACTCGCTCACGCGGTCGGCGGCCAGCTTGTGCTTAGCCATGATGGTGACCAGCTCGCGGCGGGCGTTGGACAGCGCGGTGTCGGCGTCGCGGATTTCCTGGTCGAGGATGCGCAGAGCCTGTTGGTCGACGATCGCTTCGCCGACTTCATTGGCGCCGCCGCGCAGTGCGGTGAACAACTTGCTCCAGATGGACTGAGTCATTGGATTTTCCCTGTTGATTACTTGAAAAAGTGTTCGAAGGCTTCGCTCGCGCGCTGCACGTTGTCGACCAGGGTTTTCACCTCGGTGACGACGTTGGTCAGGCTCGAGTCGGCGCTGAGGGCGCCAAACATGTTGTAAACGGTCTGGCCGTTAGGCATCGACTCGATACCGATCGACGACAGCGGGAACATTTCCCGGCTGCGCAACACGGCGTCGTTGAAGGCGCGTACGTCAGTGATCGAATCGATATCCACCAGCACGGTGTCAACGATGATCTGTGCACCGGCCACGGCGATGTGAATCGGCAGACCGCCGAATTCGTTCATTTCCAGCTTGATGCTGGGTTCGGAGCTCTGGATCAGAGACAGCGTGATCTCGTGCGAAGCCACCTCGTCCAGTGCCTTGAGGGCGTTGAAGAGGCTATCGATGTTCCAGTTGTTGCCTGCGCTCATGTAATTCTCCGACATGAATGAGCCAGCCAGAATCGGTTGGCGTAGCTGTTGCTCCATCTGCTTGAGCAAGCTTCGGTTTTCCGGAAGTACCCAAGTTTCGTGTTTCACATAACCGGCGGCAGCCAGGCCCGCGCGCATCTGCTTCATGTAGAAGCTCGACGGCTTTTTCGCGGACGGTTTCGAGCGCTCTCCCTTTGGGCTCTCTGACGCAACAGTGGGGGAGCGGCTTTTCATGGCAATGACTCCGTTATGAACATCTCACGCGTGAGCCACACTACAACCAATTCAAAATGCCATCAATGGCTCACGCGTGAGATTTTTATGACAGGCGAAAAAGCGGCGAATATCTAATGTAGGAGTGAGCCTGCAGGGTTCTGTGCAAGCAGCGGTCGTGCAAATTGCCGCGAGTTTGTGCTGTTTCGTGCAGATTGAAAAGGGCGTGGTGCCATCACCGTTTTAGCAAGCCTTTGATCGGCCAGAGTTTTCCACAGGACGGTCGTTGGCCTGATCTCTGCACCCTTCACCGCTACATTCACCGAACCGCTGCAAGGGGGACGCATGACCCCGACGCCAGGCAGAAAAATCGTCGTCGCACACTCGGTGCGCGCTGGCGCGCCGCAACATGAAGTGCAGACCAACAAGGCGCTGGCCCGTTGGCTGGCGCAAATTCTCGGGCTCAAATTCGCTGGCAGCTACGACCCGGAAAAACACCGCGGTCGCGATCTGTACTGGCTACCCACGCAAACCATTGTCGGCGCCAGACAGGCGCAGGCACTGGGCATCAAAGGCGCACAGGACTTGTGGGGCGGATTCGTCGAACACGATTTCATTTGCACCAAAGCCATCAGCCATGGCCTGCGCAGTTATCTGGCCCACGCCCCGCGAGGCTGGGCGCCGCTGTTCTCCGAGCGTGTGCGCGATGTGGTGCTCGACGGCTTGACCGTGTTTGCCGTGGAAGATGCGCGACCCGCTGCCGAGCATCTGCTGTACGGCGGGCCGATCCGTCTGAAGCCGATTCACGCCTGCGCCGGTCGCGGCCAGGAAGTTATCAACAGCCTTGACGCGTTCGATGAAGTGCTCGCCCGAGCGGAGGTCGCCGAGCTGTTCCGCGATGGCGTGGTGCTGGAACAGGACTTGAGCAAGGTCTTCACCCACAGCATCGGCCAGTCATTCATCGACGACAAAGTGCTGAGCTACTGCGGTGATCAATACTTGACCAAGGATGCCCATGGCGAAGACGTCTATGGTGGTTCGAATCTGCTGGTCGTGCAGGGCGGTTACGCCGATCTGCTGGCGCTGGACTTGCCGGGCGATGTGCGCCTGGCCATCGAGCAGGCGCAGATTTTTGACCGGGCGGCAGACGAGGCCTACCCGGGTTTCTATGCCTCGCGGCGCAACTACGACGTCGCCCAGGGCCTGGACCACGATGGCAAACCTCGTAGCGGGGTACTCGAACAGTCCTGGCGCATGGGCGGTGCCAGCAGCGCTGAACTGGCCGCGCTGCAAAGCTTTGTCAACGATCCAGATATGCCGGCGATCCGTGTGTCGACGGTGGAGACCTACAACGATCAGACCCTGCCGGCCGACGCCATCGAAATCTATCGCGGGCCGGCGGAGAACAGCGACTTCCTTCTCAAATACGTAACGGTCAAATCCTATGACGGCTAGAAGCGAAAGCATTCAGATCGACATTGATGACGAGCAGATGAGCGGGACGTTTCTCAGTCCCAAATCGAAAGTCCCCGGCGTGTTGTTTGTGCACGGCTGGGGCGGTAGCCAGGAGCGCGATCTGGAGCGCGCCAAGGGCATCGCCGGGCTTGGCTGTGTCTGCCTGACCTTCGACCTGCGCGGGCACACCGGTGGCACCGGCATTCCGTTGACTCGGGTCACGCGCGAGGACAACCTGCGCGACTTGCTCGCCGCCTACGATCGCCTGCTCGCGCACCCGGCGCTCGACACCTCGGCGATTGCGGTGGTCGGCACCAGTTATGGCGGTTATCTCGCCTCAATCCTCACCTCGTTGCGCCCGGTGCGCTGGCTGGCGCTGCGAGTGCCGGCGCTGTATCGCGACGAGCAATGGCACACGCCCAAGCGTGATCTGGACAAGGCTGACCTGCGGGATTACCGGGCGACGTTGGTCCGTGCTGACAGCAATCGTGCGCTGCACGCCTGTTCGCAATTCACCGGGGATGTGTTGCTGGTGGAATCGGAAACCGACGACTACGTGCCCCACGCGACGATCATGAGTTACCGCGCGGCCTGTCAGCAGACGCATTCGCTGACGCACCGGATTATCGACGGCGCCGACCATGCCTTGAGCGAGCCGGTTTCGCAGCAGGCCTATACCTCGATTCTGGTGGACTGGATTACCGAGATGGTGGTCGGTGAGCGGTTGAGCATTATTCAGGCAACATGATCTTTGGCGCCCTCTCGAACCCCTTCGCGAGCAAGCCCGCTCCCACATTTGGAATGCGTTCTACCTGTGGGAGCGGGCTTGCTCGCGAAGGGGCCATCAGCCATAGCCACAAAATCAGGACGGTTTCTTCTCGATCCGCAACGCCTTGGCCTTGGCTTCCACCAGCAAATACATCACCACCGTAATCAGCAACGGCAACAGAAAATAAATCGCCCGATACGCCAGCAACCCCGCCACCAGACTGCCCCGCGAAGCTTCGTGCTGCAGCAGCGCGACGAACACCGCTTCCAGCACCCCGAGTCCCGCCGGAATGTGCGTGATAACCCCGGCTATCGCACTGATCAACAGCACGCCAAGCACCAACGGATAATCCAGTTTGCTCGGCAGCAGAGTGAAAATCACCGCCGCCATCAGCGACCAGTTCAATGCGCCGAGCAGCAATTGCAGCACGGCCATGCGCAGTGACGGCAGGTTGATTTCCACCCCGCGAATCGACCACTCGCGGCGCTTCGAGAACTGGCACGCGGCGAGGTAACCGGCACTCAACAGCAGTAACAGCACGCCGATGCCCTGCAATGCGTCGCTGCTGATTTTCCAGCCCGGCGGCATGCTCACCAGACCGCTGCTGAACACCGCGCCGGCAATCGTCATGTAGCCGAACCAGTTGGTCGCCAGGCTCAGGCCGAGGATCTTGGCGATGTTGCCTTTGCTCACACCCAGGCGCGAATACAGGCGATAGCGCATGGCGATCCCGCCAACCCAGGCACTGAGATTGAGGTTGAACGCATAGCTGATGATCCCCACCGGCAGGATCTGCTTCCAGGTCAGGTCCTGGCGGATGTAGGTGCGGCCGATCAGGTCGAAACTGGCGTAGGTGAGAAAGCTCAGCAGGGTCAGGCTGGCGGCGATGATCAGCGTGCGGACCTTGAAGTCAGCCAGGGTTTGCAGGACTTCCGCCCATTCGATACGGGTGGCGAACATTGTCAGCAGCACGATCAACGCGAGGAAGAACAGCAGCGTCAGCGGGCGCTTCCAGCGACTCCATCGAGAATGCACGGCAGGCGCCGCGTGCGCTTGGGAATGGCTCATGAGGTGCGCCCCCGAAACGGCTTGAGCCGCGGTTTGTGCGCCGGCAACCAACCGGCCATCGACGGGAAATGCCGCAGGAAGTGAAACACCAGAAACCCTACGGTCATGTGCCAGATCCGCCCGCGTGGGGCCATGTCGGCGTCCATGGCCTTGCAGTGGTTCTGGCTCAGGTCTTCGAGGCGCTGGAACAAATGCTGATTGAACGCGCGGTCGCGGATCAGCACGTTGGCTTCGAGGTTGAGCGACAGGCTCAGCGGGTCGAGATTGCTAGAGCCGACGGTGCTCCATTCCTCATCCACCAGGGCGACTTTACCGTGCAGCGGGCGCTGGCAATATTCGTGGATCTGCACGCCGGCCTTGAGCAGGTAGTCGTAGGTCATTCGCGCCGCCAATTTCGCCACCAGCATGTCCGGCTGGCCTTGCAGGATCAGCCGCACCTCGACGCCACGGCGCGCGGCATTGCGGATCTCACGCAGCAGGCGGTAGCCGGGGAAGAAGTAGGCGTTGGCGATCACCACCCGACGTTTGGCCCGGCGCAATGCCTGCAAGTACACATCTTCGATGTCGGTGTGATGCTGATCGTTGTCGCGAAACACCAGCCGTACCTGACCGTCGTGATCGTTGAAAGCCATGTCCGCCCGGCGCTGACGGCGGCGCTGCCACCAGAACCGTGCGCGTCCCGGGCGACCGCTTTGCAGCAGGGCGAAGTGATGGATGTCAGCGACCGCCGGCCCCTGAATCTGCACCGCATAATCCTGTTTCGCCTCCGGGCCGAAATCGGCCAGGTGATCGCCGGAAAAGTTGATCCCGCCAATGAACGCAATCAATCCGTCGACCACCACAATCTTGCGGTGCAGGCGGCGGAACCAATTGGTGCGAAAACCCAGATGTTTGGGCGCCGGATCGAACATTTGCAGGTGCACGCCAGCATCGCTCAAAGCCGCGAGATAACCGGTGGACAATTCGCCACAACCAAAACCGTCGAGACTGACAGTGGTGCGCACGCCACGTCGTGCGGCGTCGATCAGGATCTGCTGCAACTCGGCACCGACCTTGTCTTCGAAAACGATGAAGGTCTCCAGCAGGATTTCACTCTTCGCCGCACGCATGGCGCCGAACACCCGGGGGAAATATTCCTCGCCGTTTTCCAACAACTCGACGCGGTTGTTGCCCTGCCAGCCGTACTCGACATCGACATGCCCGGGCTCGCGCACCGGCGGGTTGATGCTGATCGGTGCCACGGCGGATTTCTCCAGCGGTGCGCTGCTCATAATTCGATCTCCACCGATAACGGGGCATGGTCGGAAAGGTGTGACCAGGGCCGATTCGCCAGGACTGTCGGCTGGCTGGTCTTGAGGTTACGCACGTAAATGCGATCGAGCCGCAGCGTCGGCAGGCGTGCCGGAAAACTGCGCGCCGGTTTGCCGTGATGCTCGGCGAACACCTCGCGCAGACCGCAGGGTTCGAGCAACGCATCGGCGCGTTGACGCCAGTCATTGAAGTCACCGGCGACGATCACTGGGGCGTCAACCGGCAGCTCCGCCAGACGCTCGCCGAGCAGCTTCAGTTGTGCATTGCGATGGCTTTCGCGCAGACCCAGATGCACGCAGATCGCATGCACCTCGACGCCATCACCGGGCAGGCGCAGCACGCAATGCAGCAGGCCACGGTTTTCGTGGCCGCTGATCGAAACGTCGAGGTTGTCGTGGCGAATGATCTGGAATTTCGACAGCAACGCATTGCCGTGATCGCCCTCCGGATACACCGCGTTGCGTCCATAGGCGAATTGCGGCCACAGACTGTCCGCGAGGAACTCGTATTGCGGCATCGTCGGCCAGTTGCTGTAGCGTTTTGGATGGTGTTCGTGGGTGCCGTGGACTTCCTGCAAAAACACCACGTCGGCCGCCACGCTACGCACCGCTTCGCGCAACTCCGGGAGGATGAAGCGTCGATTGAGGGCGGTGAAACCCTTGTGGGTGTTGACCGTCAGCACGGTGAAACGGCGCACCGACACTTCAACGCTGGTCTGCTCGTCGGTGAACCCGACCGGCTCTGGAATACTCATGCCAACACCCCTTCGGCTGCCGGTTCGCCGGGGGTGGTGGCGAGCGTTTTATCCAGCTCAAAACGGTGCAGCAAACTGCGGGCGTCGTAGGGCGCGCGGACTTTGATGTCGTTGTCGAAATAGCAGAACACTTCACGGGATTTACGTGCCCGAGGCTTGAGGCGCGGCGCGATCAGATGCGCATCGCGCGGTTGCTGACCGTGGTGCCAGGCGTCGATGCGTTCGGCCCAACTCTGCAGCGCCGGTTCGCTATAGCCGCTGGCGTAAAGTGCCTCGGCACCGTGCAGACGCAGGTAGACGAAATCGCTGGTGAGGTCTTCGCGGTACGGCCACTTGCCGGCGGTGTCAGCAATCACCAGGGCGGTGTTGTAGCGTTTCAACAAGCGCACGAAGTCGGGGTCGATGAAGCTGTCGTTGCGAATTTCCACGGCATGGCGCAGCGGTTTTTTGCGCCAGGCCTTCAGGCTGGCGTGGCCGTGCAGGTGCGAGTCATGCTGGCGGGCGAGGGCGGCGGCCGCTTCAGTGTCGTGAGGGAGCAGGGCGAGGAAGTGTTCGAAACGCTCGGGATCGAATTTGAAGTTCGGCGGGAACTGCCAGAGGATCGGCCCGAGTTTTTCCTTGAGTTCCAGCACCCCGGAGGCGAAGAAATTCGCCAACGGTTTTTCGATCTCGCGCAAACGGCGAATGTGGGTGATGAAGCGCGGCGCCTTGACGCTGAACACGAAGTCGTCGGGCGTTTCGGCGTACCACTGGGCATAACGTTCGGGCCGTTGCAGGGCGTAGAACGATCCATTGATTTCGATGCTGTTGACCGCCCGCGAAGCGAATTGCAATTCGCGTTTCTGCGCCAGTCCTTTCGGGTAGAAATCCCCGCGCCACGGGGCGTAGCGCCAGCCGGAAATACCGATGTGAATCGTTGCCATGTCGCCCTCCCGTTGTCGTCCTCGTACAGCCTGTGTCTGTTGATGACTGTGGGCGGTTCGGGAAAGTTTCGGTGGCGTTACGGACGGTACATTCTCTGCAGAAACCACACATCTCAATGTGGGAGGGGGCTTGCTCCCGAAGGCGGTGGGTCAGTCAACAACAATGGCGACTGATACACCGTCTTCGGGAGCAAGCCCCCTCCCACAGGGTTACTCAGTGACCCGTGATTACTCGGCCTTGAGCCGGTTCGGCATAGACCGGACCGAGCCGATCCAGTCGACCGCTCCATGCGGTGAGTGCCAGCGCCACCAGCACCACCAGACCACCGATCCACGCCGTATGAATCAGGCCCAGATGCTCGACGATCAGCCCGCCGCCCCACGCCCCGCCGGCAATCCCGAGGTTGAACGCGGCAATGTTCAGCCCCGATGCCACGTCCACTGCCTGCGGTGTGTGATGTTCAGCCTGACGCACCACATACACCTGCAGACCCGGCACGTTGCCGAACGCCACCGCGCCCCACACCAGCACCGTGGCCAGCGCCAGCCATGGATTGCCAGCGGTGAAGGTCAGTACGAACAGCACGGCGGCGAGCAGGGCGAAGATGATTTTCAGGGCGCTGATCGGCCCGCGTTTGTCCGCCAGTTTACCGCCCCAGATGTTGCCGACCGCCACCGACACGCCGTACACCAGCAACACCAGGCTGACGGTGCCGGCGCTGAAACCGGAGATGTCCTGAAGGATCGGCGCAAGGAAAGTGAAGGCGATGAACGAGCCGCCGTAACCGATCGCAGTCATGGCGTACACCAGTAACAGACGCGGTTGCTTCAGCACTTGCAGCTGTTGCAACAGGGACGCCGGTTTGCTGTGGGCGATGTTGTTCGGCACATACAGCAGGCTGCCGATGAAGGCGATCACACCCAGCGCCGAGACGGCGAGGAAGGTTTCGCGCCAGCCGAAATGCTGACCAATGAAAGTGCCCAGCGGCACGCCGGTCACAAGGGCCACGGTGAGGCCGGTGAACATGATCGCAATCGCGCTGGCAGCCTTTTCCTTGGGCACCAGACTGGTGGCAATGGTCGAGCCGATGGAGAAGAACACCCCATGCGCCAGGCCGGTAACGATCCGCGCCAGCACCAGCGATTCGTAACTCGGCGCCATCCACGCCAGCAGGTTGCCGAGGGTGAACAGCACCATCAGCGACAGCAGCAACAGTTTGCGCGGGACTTTGCCGGTGAGGGCGGTCAGCACCGGCGCGCCAATGGCAACGCCCAACGCATAGAGGCTGACCAGCAGCCCGGCGGACGGCAGGCTGACGCCGAGATCGGCGCCAATGGTGGGTAACAGGCCAACGATAACGAACTCGGTCGTCCCGATGGCGAATGCGCTGAGGGTCAGCGCGAGCAAGGCAATGGGCATGACAGCACTCCGGTAGAGGTTTGAATGGAGCGCAGTGTCGGGGTTTAGCTTGTGCGGAAAAATACGGGGTTGGGCATTTGATATTTGCCTTGGACGCAAAGGTCAAAAGCGCTCCCCTTCACCCCAACCCTCTCCCCCAAAGGGGCGAGGGGGAAGGGAGCTGATCTCGGTTGCACTCAATATTGAGTTCGGCTGGATATTTCAGGTCGATGTAGCTCGAGAGCACAACTCGGTCGGCTCCCTCTCCCTCGGGGAGAGGGCTGGGGTGAGGGTGCTCTTGAACTTGCCAGACAATTACCGATCAGTTCCTTACAGGTTCAGCCAAGGGGGATCGGAGTTTTGATCAAGTTCAGGGTCGCTGTTTTGCTGGGGGCGCTGCTGTTGGGCGCTGGCCAGATGGTGCAAGCCGCCGCGTTGCCGGGCGTTCCGGCCACCGCTGAAGAACCGGCCAAACCCGAGCCGATCGTGCAGGGCGGCTTGCTCGGCGCGATCAGTACGAGCATCGACGACGTGCAGGACAAACTCGATCTCAACGAGCATCTGGTCGACGCCTGGCGCCTGCGCGCTGATCGCGCGGCGGACGAGGTCGACAAACTGGTCAACCAGCCGTCGGATCGTTCGGGCTGGAGCGTCGCCGGGGATTTCCTGATGTTGTCCGGCGTGTGGCTTGGCACTTTTGCGCTGCTCACGGTGCTCGGCAGCCTGCTGGCCAAGCGGCTGAGTCAGGGTCGTTGGCTGCGTACCCGCCAGCGCAGTCAGGACCTGCTTGGCTACCTGCTGCCGTACACGCTGCCGGCGCTGATCTGCCTGCCGCTGACGCTGTACGTCAGTCACTTTCTGCAAGCCTCGGTTGGGCGGGCGCTGGCGCTGTGTTTTGCCTACGCCACCAGCAGCGGGATTTTCTCCACCTCGATGCTGTTGTGCGTGGTGGTGATGTTCAACGTCGGCCACAAACGGCCCGCCGCGCGGATCATCCGCGACTACTGCCCGAAACCGCTGTTCCTGATCGGCTTTCTCGCCGCCCTCAGTGACGCGTTGACCAGCCCACAGATCGCCCGTCAATTAGGCGGCAACATCACCAGCAGCGTCGCGGTGTTCACCGGGTTGATCGCCTCGATCATCTTCGGTCTGCTGGTGATTCGCCTGCGCCGGCCGGTGGCGCACCTGATCCGTAACCGACCGCTGGCGCAGCGTCTGAAACAGCCGTCGTTGCAGGAGTCGCTGCGGATTTTTTCCGGACTCTGGTACTGGCCGATCGTGTTGATGGTGCTGGTCTCGGCGGTCAATCTGATCGGCATCGGCGAGGACAATCAAAAGGCCCTGCGCTGCGCGTTGTTCACCACGGTGCTGCTGATCGGCACGGTGTTTCTCAGCACCATCCTCCAGCATTTGTTCAAGTCACGAAAAGCCGAAGCGATCCAGCGCAGCAGTGCCTACAAGGAACGCTTTCTCAGCCTGTTGCATGCGTTGCTGCGGATTGTCATTGCGATTGCCTTCATCGATATTCTCGGGCGGATCTGGGGCGTCTCACTGCTCGATTTCGCCCAGAGCAGCACGGTCGGACGGGCGATCAGCAACGCGCTGAGCAGCATCGGCCTGATCTTCCTCGTCACATGGCTGTTGTGGGTGGTGCTCGACACGGCAATTCAGGAGGCATTGAAACCACCGGTGAGCAAACGATCCTCCCGCCAGCCCAGCACTCGGGTGAAAACCATCCTGCCGCTGCTGCGTAACGCGATCAAAATCATCCTGGTGGTGATCTGCGCGATCACCACCATGGCCAACCTCGGGATCAACGTTGCGCCACTGTTGGCCGGTGCCGGGGTGGTCGGTCTGGCCATCGGTTTCGGTTCGCAGCAACTGGTGCAGGACGTGATCACCGGGTTGTTCATCATCATTGAAGACACGCTGTCGATCGGTGACTGGGTTGTGCTTGATTCCGGACATGCCGGCACCGTCGAAGGCCTGACCATCCGCACCCTGCGCCTGCGTGACGGCAAGGGTTTCGTGCACTCGGTGCCGTTCGGCCAGATCAAGGCAGTGACCAACCAATCACGGCAGTTTGCCTACGCGTTTTTCTCGGTGCAGTTCACCTACGACACCGACGTCGACAAGGCCATCGAACTGATCCGCGAGACTGGCGATTCGATCCGCGAAGACCCGTTCCTCAAGTACAACCTGCAAGGGCCGCTGGATGTGTTCGGGGTGGACCGGATGGACTTGAACGGCGTCGTGCTGACGGCGCAGTTCCGTACCGTGTCGGGCGGGCAGTATGCGGTGAGCCGGGCGTTCAACCAGCGTTTGAAAAAGCTTGTGGATAACAGTCCCGACGTGCATTTCGCGCAGACTTATCCACAGCAGGTTTTGTTGCCCAAGCGGCAGGGTGAGGGGGCGCTGGTGGCGAGCGAGGTGCCGCAAAAGTCGAGTACTTGATTGCCGGATTTTGTGGTGGGATTGCCGGCCTCTTCGCGAGCAAGCCCGCTCCCACATTGGATTGGTGAACGCCGCCGATCCCCTGTGGGAGCGGGCTTGCTCGCGAAAGGGCCGGAACTGTCGACATCAATGCCGGATCAGCTTGCTCCGCACCTGTTCCATGGCCACCTGATCCAACTCTGTCCAGAAAACCTGCTTACCGGCAATTTCGGCAGCAACCGGCGCCCCATCGCGATACACCAACCGATTGCTCGCCAACGCCGGCACTTTCGCCCCCGGCAACAACGTTCCGGCCAGGTTCAACGGATCCACCCCGCACACCGCGATCAAGCTGCCGTCATGTGCCCGCCGCCGAACTTCGCGCAGCAACGGAATCGCCTCCGGCAAGGCAAACTGTTCCCCCGCCAGACCACTGACAAAGCGCCCGCCGCGAATCTCGCCACGGGCCTCCAGCCGATGAAACGTGCGCAGCAATTCGCGCCAGCTCGGCAGCCAATCCGCCTCGCGCTCCAGCAAACGCCAGAACACCACGCCGTAGCGGCGCAGCAAGGTCATGGCGACATGTTCGAGGGTTTCCGGCGAAGCGCTCTGGCTGTTCTCCATGAGCGGCCCGCGTCGCAATAACGCCCAGCGTCCGGCATCGTCCATGCCGCCGGTAAACGCTCCACGTCCGCGACGACTGCTGCGTTGCTGGCGCTTGCTCGTCGGGGTGATCAGCGCACGCAGACCGGCGAAGCTGTCGGCGTTTACCAGGCCGGCACCGACCAGTTCCTGCAAGGCGATTTCCAGCTCGGTGCGCAATAGGTGCGCTTCATGGATCAGTTCATCGAAAAACAGCGCGCCGTGCTGACTCAGCGCCTCGTAGACCTTCTGCGTTTTCGCTGACAGTTCGCTGACCGGCGTTTGCTCGGCCAATCCACTCCACAATCCGACCTGACTGCGCGGCAGCAGCACAATCGGCGTACTGCGCAACGCCGTGCCGCTGACTTTCTGTCGGGCACTGAGGCGCGTCCACACCAGTTTGCCGTTGCGGCACAGCTCATCCAGCCAGCTCGGCGAGTAGTCCTTCAGGCGTGCCGGGAGAATGTCGCTGTCCCACGCGGAGGCCGCCGCCGGGTAACCTTCGAACTGACCGACAATCGCCGGCAACACCACGCTGCCCTGAGCGCGCGTAGCGGGGGACAGATGCTGCCAGTCGAACAGAAAACGCATGAAATCCTGCAGGGCCACCGGCTCGATTTCCCGGCGCAGACGCTTGACCGTGTAGCGATGAATGCGCGCCAGTAGATGCCGTTCGCACCATTCTTCAACGGCCACATTCGGAGTGAAATGACCGCGCAGCACATAGCCTTCCCGCTCCAGTTGCGCGAGCGCCTGCGCGACTTGTGTGGCGGGCAGCGCCAGCGGTTCGGCAATGGCGGCTAACGGCAGCGGGCCAAACGCGCCGAGCCGCGCGCGGATCACTTCGACCAGCGCTTCCTCTAACGTCCAAGGTTCGTTGAAACCGGGCAAGGCCTCTTGCTGCGGTTGCAGCGTGGCCTGTGGATAAAGCGCCAACAGGCAGGTCAGGCGTTCTCGCGCCAGCCACAACGAGCCAGGCTGTGGATGTGTAGTGACGGTGAGGCCGTCTTCGCGAGCAGGCTCGCTCCCACAGTTGACTGTGTTCCAACTGGCGGAACCCTGTTGAATGTGGGAGCGAGCCTGCTCGCGAAGCTTTTCTTTTGCCGTTACTGGCGCAGCGGCCAAGCGGCAGGCGCGACCGCTCGCATTCAGCGCGTCAAGCCATTCGCGCCAGTGTTCGCCAGCCTGAACTTCAAGGTCGCTGATGCAGGCAAGGCTCATCAGCGCCTCGTGCATTTCATCGATGTTGGCCGGCGTCGGCCACGCTTCTTCACGCACCGCGTTGATGGCGTCTGCGTCCAGCGCACCGAGATCATCAGTGGATTGCGGGTCGCTCCAGCGCCGGTTGAGCACCGCTTGGGTGCGGCGTTCTTCCAACGGCGCATCGTCGAGAAAGCTGTACGGCCGCGCGCTGAGAATTTCTGCGGCCAGCGGTGAAGGCGCCGGCAGATCGCGGCTGATCAACCGCACCTCGCCGCGCTCCATGCGCCGCAGCAGATTGAGCCAGCCGTCGCTGTCCATGGCCTCGTGCAGGCAATCGTCGAGGGTCTGTTCCACCAGCGGATGTTCGGGAATTTCCCGTTCGCCGGCGAGGTTTTCCAGGCAGGCGATCTGATCGGGAAACACGCTGGCGATCAGGTCTTCGCTTTTCATCCGCTGCAACTGCGGCGCGACTTTGCGCCCGCCGGTAAAACGCGGCAACGCCAGCGCCACCCCGGCATTCCAGCGCCAGCGCACGCCGAACAACGGCGCGTCGAGAATCGCCTGAATCAGAATGTGCTCGGCGCTGTTGCTGTGCAGGTACCGCCAGACATCATCCAGCTCGAAACTGTGGCTGGTGGACAGCGACAGGACAATCGCGTCTTCGCTGGCAGCAGCCTGCAACTCGAAGTTGAAGGTGCGACAGAAACGCTTGCGCAGCGCGAGGCCCCAGGCGCGGTTGATGCGGCTGCCGAACGGTGAATGGATGATCAGTTGGGTGCCACCGGATTCATCGAAAAATCGCTCCATCAGCAGTGTGTCCTGCGAGGGCAGGGCGCCGAGGGTCAAGCGAGCGCGGGCGAGGTATTCGATCAGTTGTTCGGCGCTGGCGGCATTCAGCCCGAGAGTAGCGGTCAGCCAGTCGAGTGCCGGTTGCAAATCACCGGGACGGGCGCCGAGCAGGTCGTCGAGGGTCGCTTGCAGGCGCGCCACTGCCGCAGACAATTCATCACTGCGCCCCGGCGCTTCGCCGAGCCAGAACGGAATGGTCGGCGGCTGGCCTTGGGCATCCTCGACCCGCACCTTGCCGGTTTCCACCCGCAGGATTCGATAGGAGGTGTTGCCGAGCTGGAACACATCACCCGCGATGCTTTCCACGGCAAAGTCTTCGTTGACGCTGCCGATGTTCAGACCTTGCGGTTCCAGCAGCACGCTGTAATCGGCGTTGTCGGGGATGGTGCCGCCGCTGGTCACGGCGGTCAGTTGCGCGCCACGGCGGCCACGCAGGGTGCGGCTGACCGCATCGCGATGCAGGTAGGCGCTGCGGATGCCCTGACGACCGTTGTAGCCTTCGGCGAGCATCGTCAGCAGCGCCTGATAGTGTTTTTCGTCGAGATCGCGGTACGGCGAGGCTTTGCGAAACAGCGCCAGCAGCGCGTCTTCCGCCCATTCCCGGCAACTGACTTCGGCGATGATCTGCTGCGCCAGTACATCCAGCGGCGCTTCGGGAATGTGCAGGGTGTCGAGTTCGCCACGGCGCACGCAGTCGAGCAGGGCGGCGCATTCGATCAGGTCGTCGCGGGTGGTGGCGAACAAGCGACCCTTGGGCGTGCCGCCGACCTGGTGCCCGGAGCGACCGACTCTTTGCAGGAACCCGGCAATCGAACGCGGCGAGGCGATCTGGCAGACCAGATCGACTTCGCCGATATCAATGCCCAACTCCAGCGACGCAGTGGCGATCAGCACTTGCAGCTCACCGCGCTTGAGCCGCTGTTCGGCGTCGAGACGGAACTCCTTGGCCAGGCTGCCGTGGTGCGCGGCCACCGCGTGTTTGCCCAGCCGTTCACTCAGGTGTCGGCTCAGACGCTCGGCCAAGCGTCGGGTGTTGACGAAAATCAGCGTGGTGCGGTGCTCGCGGGCCAACTCGGCGAGGCGGTCGTAGACCAATTCCCAGACATCGTTGGCCATCACTGCCGTTAACGGCACCGGCGGCACTTCGATGCCCAGATCCCGTGGCCGGGCGTGGCCGATGTCGATGATCTCGCAGGGGCGATCGGTGCCGACCAGAAACCGCGCCACGGCATTGATGGGTTTTTGCGTGGCCGAAAGACCGATGCGGGTCAGTGGTTCTGCGCACAGCGCCTGCAGGCGTTCGAGGCTCAGCGCCAGATGACTGCCGCGTTTGCCGGCAGCGATGGCGTGGATCTCGTCGATGATCACTGTGCGTGTGCTGCCGAGCATTTTGCGTCCGGACTCGGAGCCGAGCAGCACGTACAACGATTCCGGGGTGGTCACCAGAATGTGCGGCGCGCGCTTGCGCATGGCGGCGCGGTCTTTTTGCAGGGTGTCGCCGGTGCGCACGGCGGTGGTGATTTGCAGTTCGGGCAGGCCCATCTGGCGTAATTGTTCGGTGATTCCCGCCAGCGGGTTTTGCAGGTTGATGCGGATGTCGTTGGACAACGCCTTGAGCGGCGAAACGTAGACGACGAGGGTTGCATCGGGCAGGCCTTCGGGGTTTTCCAGGCCACGGTGGACGAGGTCGTCGAGCACGGCGAGGAATGCGGTGAGGGTTTTACCGGAGCCGGTGGGCGCGGCGATCAGTGTCGAGCGGCGCTGGCGGATCAACGGCCATGCGCGGGCCTGGGCGGCGGTGACCGTCGGGAAGGTGCTGCTGAACCAGGCGCTGACGGCGGGGTGGAAGCCTGCCAGGGCCGCGTCCTTGGGGATGGGCAGATTCATGGCTCAAGTTATGCGGGTGGGGGCGGCAAGATGCAAGTACCGCTGGGATCTTCAGCGTTTGCCCGGGCCTCTTCGCGAGCAAGCCCGCTCCCACAGGGGAACGCGATCAACTGTAGGCGTGAGCCTGCTCGCGATGGGGCCAGTTGATTCAGCACATTTCCCGGCGATCTACACTTTACGGGTGACGGTTGCGCACTAAACCCGCAAAATGCAACGATTCCGGCAATTATCGATGACGGTGTCACCAGCACCGTCGCTAAAGCCATCGTTCCAATCAGACTGGGCCTGCTGACTCTATGCGAATGCGCCTTATGTTACTGGGCGGCGGAAATGCCCTTGGGCAGGCGCTGATTCGCCTCGGTGCGGAAGAAGACATCGGTTTCCTCGCCCCCCGCCCGCCAGAAGACGGCTGGGATGCCGCGAGCCTGACGCAACTGCTCGACGATACCCGTCCGGATGCGTTGATTAACCTCGCCTACTATTTCGACTGGTTCCAGGCCGAGACCGTCAGCGAAAGCCGTCTGGCCGGGCAGGAACGCGCCATCGAGCGGCTGGCCGAACTGTGCCAGCACCACAACATCATCCTCGTGCAGCCTTCCAGCTATCGGGTGTTCGACGGTTCGCGGGCGACCGCCTACAGTGAGAAAGACGAGCCGGTGCCACTGGGCCTGCGCGGTCAGGCGCTGTGGCGCATCGAGCAAAGTGTTCGCGCCACTTGCCCGCAACACGTGCTGCTGCGCTTCGGCTGGCTGCTCGATGACAGTCCTGAAGGCACCCTCGGACGCTTCCTCGCCCGCGCCGAACAACCGGACGAATTGCTCATGGCCGATGACCGCCGTGGCAATCCGACACCGGTCGATGACGCGGCACGGGTGATCATTTCGGTGCTCAAGCAACTCGATTGCGCCGCGCCGCTGTGGGGTACTTACCATTACGCCGGCCACGAGGCGACCACGCCGCTGGCGCTGGGTCAGGCGATTCTGAGCGAAGCGCGCAACCTGCATCCGCTGGCGATCGAAGCGCCGACCGCGCAGGCCCATGCCGCGCGGCCGGACGCTGCCGAGGAACCGCAACACGCGGTAC
The DNA here is from genome assembly GCF_057799175.1 of Pseudomonas sp. 14P5.3.2. Classification (NCBI taxonomy): domain Bacteria; kingdom Pseudomonadati; phylum Pseudomonadota; class Gammaproteobacteria; order Pseudomonadales; family Pseudomonadaceae; genus Pseudomonas; species Pseudomonas sp. 14P5.3.2. Next base: position 62,162 of record NZ_JBYOKU010000030.1, read on the forward strand.
TCGCCTGCAAGAAAATTCTGCACACTTTCGGGATCAAGCCCCGCGCCTGGCGCGCCGGGCTCCCGGCTTTACTGGATAGGTTTTATCGTCATGGCTGAAGGCCCTGTTTTAATCACCGGCGGCGCCGGTTTCATCGGCTCGCACCTGACGGATGCATTGCTCGCCACCGGCCATTCGGTGCGGATTCTCGATGATCTGTCGACCGGCAAACGCGCCAACCTGCCGCTGGACAATCCGCAGGTCGAACTGATCGTCGGTGACGTTGCCGACGCCGCGCTGGTTGCGCAGGCCATGCAAGGCTGCAGTGCCGTCGCGCACCTGGCGGCGGTGGCCTCGGTGCAGGCGTCGGTGGACGATCCGGTGAAGACCCACCAGAGCAATTTCATTGGCACCCTGAATGTCTGCGAAGCCATGCGCCAGGCCGGAGTGAAGCGTGTGCTCTACGCGTCCAGCGCCGCGGTGTACGGTAACAACGGTGAAGGCGAGTCGATTGACGAAGACACGCCAAAAGCTCCGCTGACGCCGTATGCCTCGGACAAACTGGCCGGCGAGCACTACTTCGATTTCTATCGTCGCCAGCATGGCCTGGAACCGGTGATCTTCCGCTTCTTCAACATCTTCGGCCCGCGCCAGGATCCGTCTTCGCCGTACTCCGGGGTCATCAGCATCTTCAGCGAGCGGGCACAGAAAGGCCTGCCGATCACGGTGTTCGGCGATGGCGAGCAGACCCGTGATTTCCTCTATGTCGAGGATCTGGTCGACGTGCTGGTGCAAGCGATCGACAAGTCTGAAGTGGAAGTGGGCGCGATGAACGTCGGCTGGAATCAGTCAATGAACCTCAAGCAGATGCTGCAAGCGCTGCAGGAAGTGGTCGGCGAGTTGCCCCCGGTCAGCTACGGCCCGGCGCGCTCCGGCGACATCCGCCATTCGCGGGCGAACAACGCGCGTTTGCTGCAACGCTTCCAGCTGCCAGAGCCGACGCCGATGCGTGTAGGGCTGGCGCGGTTGCTCGGCAAGTAGGTTTATCGCAGACATGAAAAAGGCGCCTTTTTACAGGCGCCTTTTTCACGGCCGGAATTTGTCGCTAATCCTGTGGCGAGGGGATTTATCCCCGATCGATCACGAAGTGATCGTCGTCAGTTCTAAGCCTGCTCACCCAAAGCCTCATTCACCACCACGCGAATGTTCGACTCTTGCTTAGAACTTGTAGCCCAGACCCACCATGTACACAAACGGATCGACATCCACATTCACCTTGGCACGGGTGCCCGGCGCCACGGCGTTGTTCTCGACAGTCGCGCGGGTGTCGATGTCCATGTAACGCACCTGGGCGTTGAGCATGATGTTGTCGGTCAGCATGTAGTCGGCGCCGACCTGCCAGGCCAGGCCCCAGGAGTTTTTCGCCTTGAAGTTGCTGAAGCCGTTGGACTGGGCTTCGCTGCCGACGTGCTCGTCATAGATCCAGGTGTAGTTGATGCCGCCGCCGATGTACGGCTGGAACGGCGACTTGGAATCCAGCGGGTAGTACACGACGCTGAGGGTCGGCGGCAGGTGTTTCAGCGTACCGAGTTTGCCGTTGGCGGCTGGCAGCGCGGTGCCTTTGATTTTCACGTCATGCTCGAACGGCGAGGCGGCCAGCAACTCGATACCGATGTTGTTGGTCAGCATGTAGGCGAAGTTCAGACCCAGTTGGGTGTCGCTGCTCATGGTCGCCTTGCCGCCCAGGTTGGTGCCGCTCAACGGACCCTGATCGACCTTGACGCTGGAGCTGTCGGCTTTCGGGTTGACGGTGATCGCACCGGCGCGAACGATGATATCGCCGGCTTCGTGGGCGTGGGCGAGCGGGGCTGCGAGCGCGACTGCAAACAGCGCGGCGCTGAGCAAGGACTTGTTCATGGGAGCTCCAAAAGGACGTTAAAAATGTCTGATGTCCTATGGTATGAAGCCAACTGATACGGTCTTTTGACTCAGCTCAATGAAACAGTGAAGGGATGGTTTTTTGTGGAACCTTGGCCGGCCCCATCGCGAGCAGGCTCGCTCCCACATTAGAGCTCGGTCAACTGTGGGAGCGAGCCTGCTCGCGAAGACAATGGGCCGAACAGTGCAGAATTAACGGAATTACTCCGGCAGCTCATACACATAAATCTTGTCCGCCGCCATCTGATACCCGGCATCGGCCAGTTCGCTGGTGGACGCCTTGACCTGCAACGGTCCCTCGACCCAGTACGGCTGATACAGCTCGTCGAGCTTCACGCCCAACTCGCTTTTCACATGCACGATCTGGTTCGACGGCGGTGGCGGCACATGGATGCAGGCGCCGAAGTACGGCACCAGCAGGAAGTCGGTGGTGCGCCCCTCTTCGTTGACTTCCAGCGGCACGATGTAGCCCGGCAGGCGGATGTTCTGCCCGTCGAGACTCTGCACCACCGGCGCGTTGGGCATGTCCTGTTTCGCCGCCGGCGCCGACTCGGCGGACAGCGCATCACTCATCTTCGACATGTCGTGCAGAGGCGTCATGTTCGGCACTTCCGGCGCGGCGTCCGGCGGGATCATCTCCGACCAGGTCAGGTCTTTCGGCGCCGCTGCCCACACGGGCAGGGCAACCAGCAACAGCAGCGCAAGCACGGCGCGGGGCATGGTGAACATCCTCATAAACGGATCGACAGGCCATCGGCCAGGGATTGGCGATACGCGCGCCAGGCCGGCACGCTGCCCATCAGCAGCGCGGAAGCCAGAATGCCACCGAGCAGCGTCCATTCATACTCGCTCGGCCACGCCAGCGGCAGATACAGCCCGTAATTGGCCTGCACATAACCCTGCGCGGCGGCGATGCCGATGTACAGCAATGCCAGTCCGGCGATTACGCCGGTCAGCGCCAGGGCAAAGGCTTCCAGCACCAGCAGGCTTGCGATGTGCCAAGGCCGGGCACCGACCGAACGCAGAATCGCCATCTCGCGGCGGCGCTCGTTGAGGCTGGTGAGAATCGCCGTGAGCATGCCGATCAACCCGGTCAGCACCACGAACAGCGAGACCACGAACAAGGCTTTTTCCGCAGTACTCATCAGGCTCCACAACTCCTGCAAGGCCACGCCCGGGAGGATCGCCAGCATTGGCTCGCCACGGTATTCGTTGATCTCGCGTTGCAGGGCGAAGGTGGAAATCTTGCTGTTGAGGCCGAGCATGAACGCGGTGATCGCCTGTGGCGTCAGGTCCATGTTGCGTGCCTGATCCGCCGTGATCCGGCCGGTGCCGCGCGCCGGCACGCCGTTGTGCCAGTCGATGTGAATCGCTTCCATGCCGCCGAGGCTGATGTGCAGCGTGCGATCCACCGGCGTACCGGTGCGCTTGAGAATGCCGACCACGGTGAACGGCTTGTCGTCATGCTTGACCAGACTGATCGCCGCCACGCCGTGGGCCAGCACCAGTTGGTCGCCGAGCTTGTAATGCAGCGCCTCGGCTACTTCGGCGCCGAGCACCACTTCGAACGGATCGGTGGCGAAGGCGCGGCCATCGGCCAGTTCCAGGTGCTGCTGGCGACCGTACTGGTAATGCTCGAAATAGGCTTCGGTGGTGCCCATCACGCGGTAACCGCGATGCGAGTCGCCGAGGGACATCGGGATCGCCCACTTCACTTTTGGGTTGCTGGCGAAATGTTCGAAGCTGTCCCAACGGATGTTGTTGGTCGCGTTGCCGATGCGGAACACCGAGTACAGCAGCAGGTTCACCGAGCCGGAGCGGGCGCCGACGATCAGGTCGGTGCCGCTGATGGTGCTGGCGAAACTGGCCTTGGCCTCGGTGCGTACGCGCTCGACGGCGAGCAACAGGCAGACCGACAGGGCAATCGCGAACGCGGTGAGCAGGGCGGTAAAGCGGCGGTTGGCCAGGCTGGCCATGGCCAGACGAAACAGATACATCTCAGACCTCGGCAGACGTGGCGGCGCGATTGAGCTCGGCCAGGGACAGGTGACGGTCGAACAGCGGCGCCAGGCTTTGGTCGTGGCTGACGAACAGCAAGCTCGACCCGGCTTCGCGGCATTCGGCGAACAGCAGGCGAATGAAGTTTTCCCGAGCGTCGTAATCCAGCGCCGAGGTCGGTTCGTCGGCGATCACCAGTTCCGGTTGGCCAATCAACGCGCGTGCGGCGGCAACCCGTTGCTGTTGACCGATCGACAGCGAGTCGGCGCGACGACCGAGGATGCTTTCATCCTTCAGACCCAGGTGGGCGAGCAGGGTGGCGGCGGCCTGATCGACGCTGCCGTGGCGCTGTTTCGCCCGTTCGGCACGCAGTCTGGAGAAGTGGCAGGGCAACTCGACGTTCTCGCGTACCGAGAGAAACGGCAGCAGGTTGAACTGCTGGAAGATGTAGCCGGTGTGATCGACGCGAAAGCGGTCGCGGGCGCCGGCACCGAGTTCGGTCAGTTCCTGGCCGAGCAGGCGAATGCTGCCGCGCCCGGGTTTCTGCACGCCACCGAGCAGGCCGAGCAGGGTGGTCTTGCCACTGCCGCTGGGGCCTTTGAGGAACAGGGTTTCGCCCGGCTCCAGGCGAAACGCCGGGATGTCCAGCAGCGGCGGGTGACCGGGCCAGTTGAAGCCCAGGTCGGACAGTTCGATGAGTGCTTGGGTCATGGCACCAATTTCATGAAGTGAACACGTAACCCCTTGTGGGAGCGGGCTTGCTCGCGGATACGGTGGATCAGCCAAATCCATGTTGACTGACCCACCGCATTCGCGAGCAAGCCCGCTCCCACAGGGGATTGTCGGTGTGATCAGAATTTCAGGGCAGCAGCCTTGGCCGTCACTTCCGTACCTTGCTGGCCGTTCGGGCCGATCAGTTGTACCTGAATTTTCTGGGTGGCCGGGAAGGTATTGAAGAGGTTCGCCAGATCCAGAGTCTTCAAGGCCCCCGGTGCAGCGCAACTGAATTGATAGTGCGCGTGGATTTCGCTGTGTTCATGGTGATGCGCTTCACCGCCCTTGGCGGCGGCATCGTGACCATCATCGTCATGGTCGTCGGCATCCGGTTTGTCGCCGAACAGCGGGCTTTCCAGCTCCTGGCTGGCGACTTTGCAACCAGCGGCGGCCGGCAGGCTGAACAGCGCCAGCGGGTTTTCCAGTTGGGCGCGGGCGGCGGCGACTTTGGCCTTGTCGGCGTCGCTGGTGGCGGCGTGTTCGAAGCCCACCAGGTTCATCGCCGGGCTTTCCAGTTCCAGTTCCAGGGTCTGGCCGTCGAGTGCGGCGTTCAGTCGGCCGACGCCATGTTCGTGGGCGCCGAGGCTGCCGTGCTCATGGTCATGGTCATGATCGTGCTCATCGGCGGCATGGGCGATGGCCAGCGGCAACAGGGCAAACGGCAAAGCGAGCAGCAGACGACGCATGGCGGTCTCCGGAAAGTAAAGTGAAGAGTTTGTTATGTAATCTTATAACGAAAGTCCGCAGAGTTTGCCCGTGCGCTTGGCGTTGCACAAGTCCCGTGGGAGCATGCAGGTCAGAAATGTGCAGGAGCGAAGCAGATGTTGCGGATACGCGGAACCGTCGGCGCGATGCCGGTGGATTTGACGGTGGAGCTGGATGACAGCGATTGGGCAAAGCTTGGCGCAGCCCTTGGCGCGCAGTCGCAGGGCGATCAGCCTGAAGCGGCATTGAGCGCGCCGGCAGCGAAAACGCTGAACCAGGACGATGCGTTGTGGCAGGTCGCGCAGGATCTGTTGCGCAAGGCCAGGCAACTCAGCGGGCCGGATCTTCTGGAGCAGCTTGAGGGATTGACCGGCAGCGCGGCGGCGGGCAAACGCCTGCTGGTGCGATTGCGCCACAGTTCACAGGTGAAAGTGGTGAGCGGCGGCGATACGCCGCTCTACAGCTGGAGCGAGTGAGCCGCAAAGGATCGCAGCCTGCGGCAGCTCCTACAGGCTCAGCGTTCATCCGCAAATACGGGTGAACACGATCGAATGGAGCTGCCGAAGGCTGCGAGCTTTTGATCTTAATAAAGCGCAGCGAATACTTTACGACGGTAAGCGGTCACCAGCGGGTGATCGTTGCCCAGCAGTTCGAACACCTGCAGCAACGTCTTGTGCGGCAGACCCTCGCCATAGCTGCGGTTACGGATGAACAGCTTGAGCAAGGCCTCCAGCGCCGCTTCGTATTGCTGACGCGCCAGTTGCTGGATCGCCAGTTGATACACCGCTTCGTCGTCCTGCGGATCTTTGGCCAGACGCGCCTTGAGGTCGGCAGCATCCGGCAGATCACGGGCAAGTCCCAGGAATTTGATCTGCGCCTTGGCCCCGGCCAGTGCAGCCTTGTGCTCATCGCTCTTGACCGCGTCGAGCACGGTTTGCGCTTCGCCCAGTTCGCCGCGTTCGGTCAGGCAGCGGGCGTAGAGGATCAGCGCCTTGGCGTTGCTGTTGTCTTCGGTGAGCATCACCACCAGCGCCGCTTCCGCGTCAGCGTAACGACCGTCGTCGAACAGCGCCTGCGCCTGTTCGAACGGATCGGCGGCGGCCGGCGGCGGCATCTGCACATGCGGCTCAAGCAAGGCGCGTACGGCGGATTCCGGTTGCGCACCGGCAAAACCGTCGACTGGCTGACCGTCCTTGAACAGCACCACAGTCGGCAGGCTGCGGATACCGAAGCGGGCCACGATGTCCTGCTCGATGTCGCAGTTGACCTTGGCCAGCAGCAGTTCGCCCTGATAGCTCTCGGCAATGCCTTGCAGCATCGGCATCAACGCCTTGCACGGCGCACACCACTCGGCCCAGAAATCCACCAGCACCGGTTTGTTGAAGGAAGCTTCGATCACCGACTGGTCGAAATCGGCAGTCGTGGCGTCGAAGATGTACGGCGTTTGCTGACTCATGGGGGATCTCGTAAAAGCGTGGATGGGGCAACTATACGGCTTGGTGGGGTGTGGCCGGAAGCGGGGGCAGGTTTAGAGATGTGTTGCCTGATAGAACGCCTTCGCGAGCAAGCTCGCTCCCACAGGGGGAACGCAATCCAAATGTGGGAGCGGGCTTGCTCCGGGCGGCGATCCGACGAAGCTTTTTAGCTCCGCCGCGCGTGGTACAGGCTCACATGCCGAAATTCTTCCGGCTCCGCCAGATCCGGCAAGGTCATCGCCTCAAGCATTTCAATGCGCTCATACAACGGATGGCGAAAATCCCGAACCCGTGAATCCGCCACCAGCGCCTCGCGGCCACGGCTGAGAAACGCATCGAGCAGCGGCAGGTTCTCACGGTCGTAGAGCACATCCGCCACCAGAATCAGATCAAAACGATCAGCCTCGGCAAAGAAGTCCGTCGAATAGCTCATCTGCACATCATTGAGTTCAGCATTGGCCCGGCACGCAGCAATCGCCAGCGGATCAAGATCGCAAGCCACCACCTCCAACGCCCCGGCCTTCACCGCAGCAATCGCGGCGATCCCGGAGCCGGCGCCGAAATCCAGTACCCGCTTGCCGCGCACCCACTCGGGAAACTCCGCCAGATAGCGCGCCACCGCCAGGCCGCTGGCCCAGCAGAAACTCCAATACGGCGGTTCGTGGAGGATGCGCCGGGTTTCGTCCGGACTGAATTCGCGATCCATGTTATCGCCGTCGATCAGCCACAGCTGCAAATCGGTACCCGGCAATGCACAGGCCTTGAGCCGGGCATCACCGAGCAATTCACCTAACGCCAGTTGCAGGTCGAGCGGTGGCGTCATGGCGCTTTGACAAATTGCAGCTGGCCCAGCGCCTGAGTGGTCGGCTGGGTAATGGGTTGCGACGGCAGATGCAGGATCAACTGGCCGGACTGCGTGGCGCGGCCGCGCAGCTCAACCCGCGCGCCGGCGGGGAATGCTTCGGGGTTGAAACGCAGACGGAACGGCAACGCCTGGTTATTGCCTATCAGCGTGGAACTGGCGAGCAACTGTTGCGGGCGGGACTTATCGTCAATCACCAGCAACGCCAGTTCGACTTCGGCCCCGGCCGGCACGCCTTGCAGAGTGCCGCTCAGTTCCCGTTGATAAGCCGGCAGCGGACCGAGGTCAGCGGCTTCCCGGGCTTTTTTCTGCGCCTGCTGTGGCGCCGGGCCCGGCGTTGGCGGCTGCGGCTTGGGTTTATCGCTGCCACAGGCCACCAGCAGGGCGAAAAGACTGAGCAAAACGAGCGGTCGTAGCGGCATGGGCTGCTCCAGCAAAATGAAATCCATGGATCAAATGATCATGCCCGTCTGTATACCGCAAACCCTATGGCTTGTCTTGCCACCGGGATGCGCTACCATGGCCCTCCCTTTTTTTGTTGCCAGCCACCATGCACTGTCCCTTCTGCGGTGCCAACGACACCAAGGTCATCGACTCGCGTCTGGTCGCCGAGGGCGAACAGGTGCGCCGCCGGCGTGAATGCCTGGCCTGCGGCGAGCGTTTCACGACATTCGAGACGGCCGAACTGGTGTTGCCGCGCCTGATCAAAACCGACGGCAGCCGCCAGCCGTTCGACGAAGAAAAGCTCCGCGCCGGCATGCAACGCGCCCTGGAGAAACGTCCGGTGAGCGTCGAGCGCCTCGAATCCTCTCTGGTTCACATCAAGCACAAGCTGCGCGCCACCGGCGAGCGCGAGGTCAAATCCCTCGTGGTCGGCGAACTGGTGATGGCCGAGCTGCAAAAGCTCGATGAAGTGGCCTACATCCGTTTCGCCTCGGTGTACCGGCGCTTCCAGGATCTCAATGAGTTCCGCGAAGAGATCGACCGCCTCGCCCGCGAACCGGTGAAAGAATGACCAGCGCCGCCGAGCAGGCGATCCTCGACGCCAACTTCATGGCGCGCGCGCTGCAACTGGCGCGCAAGGGCCACTACACCACCCATCCCAATCCACGGGTTGGCTGCGTGATCGTGCGTGACGGGCAGATTGTCGGCGAAGGCTTTCACGAGCGCGCCGGCGAACCCCACGCCGAGGTCCACGCCCTGCGCGCTGCCGGTGAATTGGCCCGCGGCGCCACCGCTTACGTGACCCTTGAGCCGTGCAGCCACCATGGCCGCACACCGCCGTGCGCCGATGCGCTGGTGAATGCCGGGGTTGCTCGGGTGGTCGCCGCGATGCGCGATCCGAACCCACAGGTCGCCGGGCGTGGCTTGCAGCGACTGACCGATGCCGGGATCGCCACCGAAAGCGGCGTGCTCGAAGCCGAGGCGCGCCAGCTCAATCAAGGTTTCCTGAAACGCATGGAACACGGCTTGCCGTTCGTGCGGGTCAAACTGGCCATGAGTCTCGACGGCCGCACGGCGATGGAAAGTGGCGAGAGCCAGTGGATCACCGGCCCGGCTGCGCGTTCCGCCGTGCAGCGTTTGCGCGCGCAGGCCGCCGTGGTGCTGACTGGCGCCGACACCGTACTGGCTGACGGCGCACGCCTGACCGTACGCGCCGACGAACTGGGTCTGGATGCCGAACAAACTGCACGGGCCATGAGCCGTCCGCCGCTGCGGGTGCTGGTCGACGGGCGCCTGCGGGTGCCGCTGGACGCGCCGTTCTTCAAGGCCGGCCCGGCGCTGGTCGCGACGTGCATGGCGGTCGAAGAACAATACGCCAATGGCCCGGAATGCCTGATCGTGCCGGGTGACGACGGTCAGGTCGATCTGCATCAACTGCTGATCGAACTGGCCAACCGTGGCGTCAACGAAGTACTGGTCGAGGCCGGCCCGCGTCTGGCTGGCGCGTTCGCGCAGCTCGGTCTGGTCGATGAGTTCGTGATCTTCATTGCCGGCAAGTTTCTCGGCTCCACGGCGCGGCCGTTGCTGGACTGGCCGCTGGCCTATATGAAGGACGCTCCCGAGCTGAAAATCACTGAAATCCGCGCGGTTGGCGATGACTGGCGAGTCACTGCGACGCCAGTCGTTTCGGCGAGCGTATAATTCCCGGCCATCGCGTTAGCGCTGGCTTCGTTCTCAAGGAGAACCCCATGTTTACCGGCATCATCGAATCCATCGGCAGTATCCGCGCACTGACCCCAAAGGGCGGTGATGTGCGGGTGCATGTCGAAACCGGCAAGCTCGACCTGAGCGACGTCAAACTCGGCGACAGCATCGCGGTCAACGGCGTGTGCCTGACGGCGGTTGAGCTGCCGGGCAATGGCTTTGCCGCTGACGTCAGCCGCGAAACCCTCGACTGCACCGCCATGAATGACCTGAAAAGCGGCAGCCCGGTCAATCTGGAAAAAGCCCTGACCCCGACCACCCGTCTCGGTGGGCATCTGGTCAGCGGTCACGTCGACGGTGTCGGCGAAGTGGTGTCGCGCAGCGACAATGCTCGTGCGGTGGAATTTCGCATTCGCGCACCAAAAGAGCTGGCCAAGTACATCGCCCATAAAGGCTCGATCACCGTCGACGGCACCAGCCTGACCGTGAACGCGGTCGATGGCGCCGAATTCATGCTGACGATCATTCCGCACACCCTGAGCGAAACCATCATGGCGTCCTACAAGCCGGGCCGCCGGGTGAACCTGGAAGTCGATTTGCTGGCGCGTTATCTGGAGCGTTTGCTGTTGGGTGACAAGGCCGCAGAGCCGACCGCCGGCGGTACGATCACTGAAAGCTTTCTGGCCGCCAACGGCTACCTCAAATCCTGACTGAAGGGGGTGCCTTGTGGCGCTCAATAGCATCGAAGAACTGGTTGAAGACATCCGCCAAGGCAAGATGGTCATCCTCATGGATGACGAAGACCGCGAGAACGAAGGCGACCTGATCATGGCCGCCGAATGCTGCAAGGCCGAGCACATCAACTTCATGGCCAAGCACGCCCGCGGCCTGATCTGCATGCCGATGAGCCGCGAGCGCTGCGAACTGTTGAAGCTGCCACTGATGGCGCCACGCAACGGTTCCGGTTTCGGCACCAAGTTCACCGTATCGATCGAAGCCGCCGAAGGCGTCACCACCGGTATTTCCGCTGCCGACCGTGCACGCACCGTGCAAGCGGCCGCGGCGAAAGACGCCAAGGCGGAAGACATCGTCAGCCCGGGGCACATCTTCCCGCTGATGGCTCAGGCTGGCGGTACGCTGGCTCGTGCCGGTCACACTGAAGCCGCCTGCGACCTGGCGCGCATGGCCGGTTTCGAACCAAGCGGCGTGATCTGCGAAGTGATGAACGACGACGGCACCATGTCCCGTCGCGCCGAACTGGAAGCGTTTGCCGCCGAACACAACATCAAGATCGGCACCATCGCCGACCTGATTCACTACCGGATGATCCACGAACGTACCGTTCAGCGGATTGCCGAACAGCCGCTGGACAGCGAACTGGGCCAATTCAACCTGGTGACCTATCGTGATTCGGTGGAAGGCGATGTGCACATGGCCCTGACTCTGGGCACGGTTTGCGCCGAAGAGCCGACCCTGGTTCGCGTGCATAACATGGATCCGCTGCGCGACCTGCTGATGGTAAAGCAACCGGGCCGCTGGAGCCTGCGCGCCGCGATGGCTGCGGTCGCCGAGGCCGGCAGCGGTGTGGTGCTGTTGCTCGGTCACCCGCTCGACGGCGACGTGCTGCTGGCGCATATCCGCGAAACCGGTGAGCAGGCAGCGGTGAAAAAACCGACCACTTACAGCATCGTCGGTGCCGGTTCGCAGATCCTGCGTGACCTCGGCGTGCGCAAAATGCGCTTGATGTCTGCGCCAATGAAATTTAATGCGATATCCGGTTTCGATCTGGAAGTTGTAGAATACGTGCCCTCCGAATAATGACCGGTCGTTTCCGGCATTGTTGACGTAGATCCTTGTGGTGAGGGGATTTATCCCCGATGGGCTGCGTAGCGGCCCCTGTTTTTGGGACTGCTGCGCAGTCCATCGGGGATAAATCCCCTCGCCACAGGGGTGTAGTCGAACAGCAATGCGATGTTTCCGGTCATGAATTTGTGGCTAATATCACTGAGGGATGCGTACGAAACGCGTCCCGGCTCTTTAAGAGATCTGACGAATGACCCTGAAGACCATCGAAGGTACCTTCATCGCCCCTAAAGGCCGCTACGCTCTGGTAGTGGGCCGTTTCAACAGCTTCGTGGTTGAAAGCCTGGTCAGCGGTGCAGTTGATGCCCTGGTTCGCCACGGCGTGAGCGAAAGCGACATCACCATCATCCGCGCACCTGGCGCCTTCGAAATCCCGCTGGTTGCGCAGAAAGTCGCTCAGAAAGGCGAGTTCGCAGCCATCATCGCCCTCGGCGCGGTCATTCGTGGCGGCACTCCGCACTTCGAATACGTGGCTGGCGAATGCACCAAGGGCCTGGCCCAGGTGTCCATGGAGTTCGGCGTACCGGTCGCGTTCGGCGTCCTGACCGTTGATTCCATTGAGCAAGCCATCGAACGTTCCGGCACCAAGGCCGGCAACAAAGGTGCTGAAGCTGCCCTGTCCGCTCTGGAAATGGTCAGCCTGCTGGCGCAGTTGGAGGCCAAGTGATTAGCGACGATAGCGATCGTTTCAACCCGCGCGATCCGAAACCTGCGGATGCCGGCAAGCCATCGAAAAGCGTCAAGCGTCGCGAAGCCCGTCAGCTCGCGACTCAGGCTCTGTATCAGTGGCACATGGCCAAGGCTTCGCTGAACGAAATCGAAGCGCAGTTCCGCGTTGATAACGATTTCACCGATGTCGATGGCGCGTATTTCCGCGAAATCCTTCACGGGGTTCCGGCGAGCCGCACCGAAATCGACACCGCGCTCAAGCCGTGCCTGGACATCGAAATCGAAGAGCTGGACCCGGTTGAACTGGCGGTTCTGCGCCTGTCTACCTGGGAACTGCTCAAGCGCGTCGACGTGCCGTACCGCGTGGTGATCAACGAAGGTATCGAGCTGGCGAAAGTCTTCGGTTCGACCGACGGCCACAAGTTCGTCAACGGTGTACTCGACAAGCTGGCTCCGCGCCTGCGTGAAGCTGAAGTCAAGGCGTTCAAGCGCTGATCAGCGCTTGATATCGCAATGGGCGAGTTTGAGCTGATCCGCAATTTCTTCGCCGCCGCGCCTTGTGCGCAGGGCGGCGAGGGCGTTGCCCTGGGGATCGGCGACGACTGCGCCTTGCTGGCGGTTCCCCCCGGGGAGCAGTTGGCGATTTCCACCGATACGCTGGTGGCCGGCGTGCACTTCGCCGATCCCTGCGATCCGTTTCTGCTCGGTCAGCGCTCGCTGGCCGTTGCGGTCAGCGACCTGGCCGCCATGGGCGCCACGCCCGTTGCCTTTACCCTTGCCCTGACTGTGCCGACGGTGACCGCCGATTGGCTGCAAGCCTATGCCCGCGGTTTGAACCGCATGGCGCAGAGCTGCGGCGTCGCGCTGGTTGGCGGCGACACCACACGCGGGCCATTGAGCCTGACCGTCACCGTATTCGGTCGCGTTCCGGCCGGGCAGGCCTTGACCCGCAGCGGCGCACAACCGGGCGACCTGCTTTGTGTTGGCGGCGAACTGGGCAATGCCGCCGGTGCCTTGCCGCTGGTGCTTGGCCAGCGTGAAGCCGACACTGATATTGCCGAGCCGCTGCTCAGTCATTATTGGTCGCCGCAACCACAACTGGCTCTTGGTCAGGCGCTGCGCGGCAAGGCCACCTCGGCCCTGGATATCTCCGATGGCCTGCTTGCCGATTGCGGCCATATCGCTCTGGCTTCGCAGGTGCGGCTTGAGGTTGAACGCGAGCGCGTACCGTTGTCCGATGCTTTAGTGGCGTTTCTCGGCCAGCGTGGCGCCGAACGGGCGGCGTTGAGCGGCGGCGATGACTATGTGCTGGCCTTCACGCTACCGTCCGTCGAGTTGCCGGCACTGCTGGCCGATGGTTGGCCGATCCATGTGATCGGGCGTGTGGCGCAGGGCCAGGGTGTGGTGCTGCTGGATCGCGAAGGACACGACATCACCCCGCAAATCCGGGGTTATCAACATTTTCAGGAGACACCGTGACAGATCACCCGAAACAGGTTCCGGCCGAATTCGTTCCGCCGTCGGTCTGGCGCAATCCCTGGCATTTCCTCGCGTTCGGCTTCGGCTCCGGCACCTTGCCGAAAGCGCCGGGCACGTGGGGTTCGTTAGTTGCGCTACCCTTTATTCCGTTGTGGCAGATGTTGCCCGACTGGGGTTACTGGCTGATGCTCGGGATCACCATGCTGTTCGGCTTCTGGCTGTGCGGCAAGGTCGCCGACGATCTGCGGGTACACGACCACGAAGGCATCGTCTGGGACGAAATGGTCGGGATGTGGATCACCCTGTGGCTGGTGCCGGAAGGCTGGTACTGGTTGCTCGCGGGGTTCCTGATGTTCCGCTTCTTCGACATTCTCAAGCCATGGCCGATCCGCTGGATCGATCGGCATGTCCATGGCGGCGTCGGCATCATGCTCGATGACGTGCTGGCCGGCGTGTTCGCCTGGCTGGCGATGCAGGGACTGGTGTGGATTTTCGCCTGATCCGGATTGTCAGGGTTAAGTGGGGAGACTAAGGATGGTTAGTCGCTGGCTGGCGTTGGTGTTTTTTACCTTGCTGGGCACTGTCGCCAGTGCGCAGGAAGCTGCGCCGACGCCCGCGGTCATCCATCTGGCCAGCGAAGACTGGGAAGACTACACCGCCGCTGACGGTCACGGCCTGGGCTGGGACGTGCTGCGCAAGGTCTTCGAACCGGCCGGGGTGCAACTCGACATCCGCACCGAGCCTTACACGCGCTCCGTGGGTCTGGCCCAGCGCGGCGAAGTCGATGCCTGTGTCGGCTCGTATAAAAACGAGGCCAGCGACCTGCTTTATCCGCGCTGGAATTTCGACACCGACCACATCTACGCCCTGGGCCTGGCGAGCAATCCTTCACCGACCCCGGACACTCTCGGCAGCTATCGCCTGGCCTGGGTGCGCGGCTATGACTATCAGGATTATTTGCCCAATGTGCATAACTTTAACGAAGTCATGCGACGTACCGGGATCCTGTCGATGCTCACCCACAACCGCGCTGACTATTACATCGATGCGCAGACCGAAATCGATTACGTGGTTGACCGGGCCAAGGATCCAACGCAGTTTCGCAAGACCCACATCGCCGAATTGCCGCTGTACCTGTGCTTCGCCGATACGCCGCAAGCGCGCACGCTGATGGCGCTGTTCGACAGGCGCATGGAGCAGTTGGTGAAGAGCGGCGAGCTGAAGCCGATTTTCGAGCATTGGAAGCAGCCGTATCCGTTTGATACGCCCTGATTGCGAATCTTGTGCCCAACACTGTCCCCCTGTGGGAGCGGGCTTGCTCGCGAATACGGTGGTTCCGCCAGCCTATTGCCGACTGACACGACGCCTTCGCGAGCAAGCCCGCTCCCACAGGGGGGCCAGGCAAGTCGGGTGTTATCAAACTTTTTGATCGTTATGCCCGATAATTCAGCCTAAGCGCCTGCCGGAACCTGCTGTTACAATGCCGGCCTGCGAATCTTCAGACTTTTTAGATCAGGAGCACACAGGTGCCTGTCGTTTTTGTCGCCGCTTGCAAGCTGCCAACGCCTTTTGCGCAATTCACCATGCACGGTTTTCTCGATGAAGCCACCGGCCGCGAGCACGTTGTGCTGAGCCTGGGTGAAATTGACGACGGTGCCCCGGTCCTTGGCCGGTTGCATTCCGAGTGCCTGACCGGTGACGCCCTGTTCAGCCAACGCTGCGACTGCGGCTCGCAACTCGAAGCGGCGCTCAAGGCCATCGCCCGCGAAGGCCGTGGCGTGCTGCTGTACCTGCGTCAGGAAGGTCGTGGCATCGGTCTGCTGAACAAGATCCGCGCCTACGAGTTGCAGGACGGCGGCGCCGACACCGTGGAAGCCAACGAGCGTCTGGGTTTCGCCGCCGACCAGCGTGACTACGCGATGTGCCTGCCGATGCTGGAGCACCTGGGCGTGAAGTCCCTGCGCCTGATGACCAACAACCCGCGCAAGGTTAAAGCCCTGACCGACATGGGTATCGTCGTCGCCGAACGCGTGCCGCTGCACACCGGCCATAATCCGCACAACAAGCTCTATCTGGCGACCAAGGCCAGCAAGCTCGACCACATGATGGGCAACGAGCATCAGGGCGAGGTCGACCGCGCGTGACCCGCGGTCAGGTGCGCCGCCGTCTGGCGGTCGACTGGTGGAAATATCTGGCACTGGCGCTGCTGCCGTTGTTCGTGCTCAACGCACTGTTCGGCCAATATGAAGCGTTTCTGCCGGTACTGACCATGCCAATGTTCATTGCCGGTGTCGCCTCGATATTTGTCAGCCTGAAGTTTTTCGGTGGCTACAAACACGCACTGATCGCCACCCAGAAAGCCCTCGATACGCCTGCCGAGCCGGCGGCCTGGATCGCGCTCGCGGCCCGTCGCCGTATTGCGTTCCTCGCTGCATCGTTGCCGGCATGGATCGGTGCGCTGGCCGTGTTCGTCGGCCTCGAAGCCGTACCGCTGATGCTGCTGGCGCTGTCCACGGCCGTGCTGTTCTACCTCTATCGCATCCCGCGTCAACTCGGCTGATGTGTCGTCTGTGGCTGGCGGTGCTGCTGCTGGCCGTCGCCGGCCCGGCGCTGGCGGGCCTGCGGGTGGTGAGCCTTGCGCCTTCTTTGTCGGAAATCGTTGTCGAGCTGGACTCGGCCGATCTGCTGGTCGGCGTGCTCGATGCCGGCGAGCGTCCTGCCGCGCTCAAGGATGTCCCGTCAGTGGGCCGCTACGGTCAGCTGGACATGGAGCGTCTGCTCAGTTTGAAGCCCGATTTGTTGCTGTTGTGGCCTGGCAGTGTCGGCCCGGCGCAACGCGATCAGCTCAAACGCCTGAACATCCCGACCTACGTCGCCGAACCGCACAATCTCGAACAGCTTTCTGCACAGATCGAAGCCATTGCCGCGCAACTCGGCCGGCCTGAACGTGGTGTGACACTGGCGGCGGATCTGCGCCAGAAACTCGATGACCTGCGCCAACGCTATCGCCGGGAGACGCCGCTGACCGTGTTCTATCAAGTCTGGGACAAGCCGCTGTACACCGTCGGTGGCGGGCAGATCATCAGCGATGCGCTTGAGGTATGCGGCGCGCGCAATGTGTTTGCCGATCTGAGTCTGCCGGCGCCGCAGGTCAGTATCGAAGCGGTATTGCAGCGCGATCCCGCGGTGATTCTGGCCGGTGATCAGGCCCAGCTTGATGCCTGGAAAGCCTGGCCGCAGGTGGCGGCGGTAAGGAGAGGACAATTGCTATTGGTCACGGATAAAGGCCTGGAGCGCCCGAGCGGGCAGATGATCGAAGCCACCGCCAAACTCTGCCAATTGATCGCGCCTGACCGCTGAGACCGAGGTGAATTCTTCGCGAGCAAGCCCGCTCCCACATTTGGAATGCGTTCCCCCTGTGGGAGCGGGCTTGCTCGCGAAGAGGCCAGTCGAAGCAGCGAAAATTCTGGATCAGAGCACCGGCGTCCAGGTCACCCCAAACACCCACGCCCGACCTTCCTCGCGATAGCCGTACTGGCTGCCGTCATAGCTGTAGAGCGCGCGGCTATAGCCTTTATCGAACAGGTTCTCGACCTTCATATCCAGTTTGATCTCGCGGTTCAGTGCCCAACTGCTGCGCAATCCGATCAAGCCGTAGCCGCCCAGTGACTGGGTGTTGTCCTTGTCGTCGTAGCTACTGCTTACCGCCTGCCAACTGGCGCCCAGACCCAGTCGGTCAAACTGTCGATCCAGATCCCAACTCATCGTGCGCCGTGCGCGGCGGGCCAAGGTGTGCCCGGTATCGCGATCACGCGGATCGATAATCGCCACGCCGAGATTGCTCTGCCAGCCGAACAGCTCCTGCTTCAATGCCGCTTCGAAACCGTTGATCCGTGCCGAGGCCACGTTCTCCGGGCGTGAGTTGCTGCCGAAGATGATCGCGTCTTGCAGATCAGTGCGGTAAATCGAAGTTTCCAGGCGACTGGAATCGCTCAACTGGCTACGCCATTGCAACTCATAGCTTTTCGAGGTTTCCGGTTTCAGGTTCGGGTTGCTGAAATCCGGGTAGTACAGGTCGTTGAAGGTTGGCGCGCGGAAGCCTTCGCTGTAGCTCAGCAGCAGATCGTTGTCCGGGTTCAGCGGCAGGGTAAAGGTGCCGCTCCAGGTGTTCTGGCTGCCGAACTGCTGGTTGTCGTCGTGGCGCAGGCCCAGCTCCGTGGAGAAGCTGTCGGCCTGATAGCGATGCTGGATGAACGCGGCGCGGTTCCAGCGGCTGTCCTCGTCGAACGCGGTGCTGCTGTTGACCCGGTCTTCGTACCAGTCGCCGCCGAGGATCAGGCTGTTGCGCGCATCCAGAGTCAGGTCGTTCTGCCAGTTCACCGAATCGCGATAGGTGTTGAACACCGTGCGCTCGTCGCTGAGTTTGTCGAGGGTCTTTTCGCGGTTTTCGGTGTGACCGAATTCGACGCGGGTTTTCCAGATTTCGTTGATCCGGGCATCGACGTAGCTGCTGACACTGCTGACGTTGAAGTCGCTGTAGGGCTGCTGTTGCACCGACTCGAAAGTGGTCGTATCGAAGCGCCCGAACGGGTTGTCGAACTCGCTTTTGCCGCGGTTATCCAGCAGGTTGGCGCCGACTTCGATGTCATCGGTCAGCGCATGGCTGAGACTCAGGCTGACGGATTGATTGCGATAGGCATCGTGATCGCTGTCGCTGGGGTAGGACTCGTGCGTACGGTCGAGGCCAGCGGTATCATCGAGGCTGGCACCCAGGTTGAAGCG
The DNA here is from genome assembly GCF_057799175.1 of Pseudomonas sp. 14P5.3.2. Classification (NCBI taxonomy): domain Bacteria; kingdom Pseudomonadati; phylum Pseudomonadota; class Gammaproteobacteria; order Pseudomonadales; family Pseudomonadaceae; genus Pseudomonas; species Pseudomonas sp. 14P5.3.2. Next base: position 80,834 of record NZ_JBYOKU010000030.1, read on the forward strand.
GGTTTTCTCGTCGCCACCCGACAGGCCGAGACTGCGTTCCCAGGTCTGGTTGCTGCCGAAACCGACGTGCAAGCGAGGCTGTAAACCTTGCTGGTTACCGCGCCGGGTGAAGATCTGGATCACCCCGCCAATCGCATCGCTACCGTAGATCACCGAACGCGAACCGCGCAGCACTTCCACGCGTTCGATCTGGTCGATGTTCAGGTGCTGCAGGTTGCTGTCGCCGGAGGTCGAGCTGCCGATGCGCTGGCCGTCGACCAGCACCAGACTTTGTGCAGATTGCGTGCCACGAATGTAGATCCCCGGCAGGCTGCCGCGCCCACCGGCCTGCGCCACCTGCACGCCCGGCACCCGTTGCAGCAGGTCGGTGACGCTGCCCGGTTGCAGGCGGTCGATGTCTTCGCGGGTGAACACGGTGTTGGCGGCGCGGCTGTCGTTGCGCGCTTCGACCTGGCGGTTGGCGCTGATCAGCGTGTCGGGCAGCTTCAGGGCCTGATCGCGTTCGAAGCTGTCGGCGAGGGCATTGGCGGTGTGAAGCAGGAAGAAGGGCAGGGCGAGGCGCGAGAGGTTCATCGGTGATCCATTGGGTATTTCTGATGTACACAAAT